>JAFPXC010000011.1 GCA_017394805.1 Clostridia bacterium
AATGCACCGATTACGACTTCAAACAGGCGTTGGAAGTCAAAAAGCCCAAGAGTTGGCTCAAAAGCGTGTCGGCGTTTGCCAATACGCTGGGCGGGACTCTCTTTTTCGGTGTGACCAACGATAAAGTCGCCGTCGGCGTCGTGGATCCGCAAGGTCTCGGTGAAAAGATATCTCAACTCATCAACGAGCGTATCAAACCCACGCCGATTTACGTACTTTCTAACTTTATGGAAGACGATAAAGCCATCGTGACCGTCAAAGTCTATGCCGGCACGTCCACGCCATATTATTACGTCGCGGACGGCGTGCAGGAAGCCTATATCCGTAGTGGGAACGAATCCATCATCGCCCCGCCGCACATTCTGAACGAATTGGTTTTGAAAGGTCTCAACCAAACCTACGACACCTTGAAAACCAACTATAAAAAGAGCGACTATTCGTTTACCTTCTTCGAGGCGACTTTCTATAATATTACGCGGACGAAGATCACCGAAAGCGATTATCTTTCGTTTAACCTCGTGGATAAGGACGGCTATCTGACGAACGCCGGCGTATTGCTCGCCGACCAAAACATCTATACGCATAGCCGTATCTTCTGCACCCGTTGGAACGGACTGACAAAAACGTCTGTTAACGGCGAAGCGGTGGATGATAAAGAGATCTCGGGCGGACTATTGCAACAACTGTTTTCCGCGATGGAGTTCGTCCGCAACAATACCAAGAAGAAATGGCACAAATCGGGGATGACGCGCGTGGAAATGCCCGAGTACGACGAAGAAGCCGTGCGCGAAGCCATTGTTAACGGCATCATTCACAGAGAATACACTCGTCTCGGCGCCGAAGTGTGCGTGGATATCTATGACGACCGTCTCGAAGTCACTTCGCCCGGCTGTATGATGTCCGGAAAAATCATTGACAAAGAAGTGGACGACGTGGTCGCGTCCGAACGCCGCAATCCCGTCCTCGCGGATATCTTCGCCCGTATGAAGTTTATGGAGCGTCGCGGTTCCGGATTAAAGAAGATCACTGACAACACCAACGCCCTCTTCAACGACGGCAAAAATCACGTCGAGTTCTTCTCGGACAGGAACTATTTCAAGGTGACGATCCATAACGCATTGTACGGCAAAAAGATTGGTGACAAACCAAATGTCACCGATGTCACCAAAACGGACATGGAAGAAGCCATCATCGAACAAATAAAACTAAATTCTAAAGTGACCGTCGATCAATTGGCTGAAAAACTACAAGTAAACCGAAGAACTATATTAAGATGTATAACTTTAATGAAGCAAAAGGGAACGTTAAAACGTATTGGCTCCAGTCGAAATGGTTATTGGGAGATATAAGGATAAGAAACTTGGAGGAACAAATGATTGATAAAGAAAAAATTCAGCAATTAACAAAAGAATTCTTACTTGCTATAGGGGAGGATCCTAATAGAGAGGGGTTAATGGATACTCCAAGACGCGTTGCGGATATGTGTGATGAACTGCTTAATCCCACAAGAGCGAATGCAAAATATACTTCTTTTGAAGCTAATAACTTCGGCGGAATTGTATTGGTAAAAGATATTGATTTTTCCTCAATCTGCGAGCATCACCTTGTGCCTTTTATAGGTAAAGTTCATATAGCCTATATCCCAAATGATAGAATCATTGGCATAAGTAAATTTGCGAGAATTGTTGATAAGCATGCAAAAAAATTGCAACTACAAGAAAGATTAGCGCAAGACATAGTTGCTGATATTCAAAACTCAATGGAGCCTAAAGGTATTGCAATATATATCGAAGCAAAACACTTGTGTATGAATATTCGTGGGATTGCGCGTCGAAATGCATCAACAGTAACGACTATGTTTACAGGGGTTTTTGATGATTTTAAAATGCAAGAAATGTTTATGGACATAATAAAGTATTAAACTATGGAAAAGCTCGAATCAAAAAAAATAGAAAATGCAATAAAAAGAGGAGCAAACTATCTGTTTTTAATGCAAAATCCTGACGGCGGAATAAAATATCAAGATGAAAAGTCAACAAAAAGTGGCATATGGGTAACTGCTGAAGCATTAGAGTTTTTCTTATCATCTAAGGTAATTCAAATGACAGCATACGAAAAAGTTGTTCGCATGATTGATTTCATAGTGAAAACGCAGGATAAAGATGGCGCTTGGAGTGTGATACCAAATGATGTGGGAATGTCCGACGACAAGGAACTTTCTGCTATTACTACAGGGCATTGTGTTTTTGTTTTAAAAATGGCGTTAGTTGGGGGAAATATAGAAAGTGGCAAAAGGATTAAAGAGTTGCGTAATGCAATCAAAAAAGGTGAGGCATGGTTAAGGCAACATAAAAGAGAAGCCAATGGATTGTGCTATTGGGGATCGGATTCTAGCGAGCCTCAAGGCGATTTGGGTCAACGGATGGAATGTATCTTCATGAGTTATTATGCGGTTAAAGGTTTTTTAAATCCTGATGATTATGCAGAAGATGAGAACGATGATCAAATAATCATCGCAAGGGTTGTGGCTTTTTTTAATCAACAAGCGGATTTTTTTATAAATACGTATGCGGCTAAAATCAATACATTAACTCTTGGCGATTTTGCTAAAATCTCGTCTACAATTTGTAGAATTTTAAGAGGACTATTCTATTTAGGTGCCAACATATCACATGAAAGAAGAGAAGGCTTGAAAAAACTACTAGAATCTTGCTCGAAGAGTCCATTGATGACATCATCAATTAGAGTTTCTGATGCACTTGCTAGACAATATACTGCGACATACAACAATAACACACCTTTTGATATGGCAATTGCGCTTATTATTCTTGAAACGAACATAACAACAATTAGTGAGATACTCAACGAATATTTAAATCACCAGGATTCAGAAGGTTTTTGGTATTTAAACTTTAGTGATGCCTATGATATTAAAACCTGGTCTACAGCCGAGGCGTTATTGGTGTTAGAAAAAGCCTTTAACAAGTATAACTATATAGCATTAGATAACGAAAAACAGTTTTTTGAAGAGGAGAAAAAAAATATATTGCACCAGATCGAATCTTTAGAAAAGAAAAATAATTCTTTAAGAACCAGTGCATTAATTGCAATAATTATATCAATTGCATTATCTGTAATGGGAATAATTGCTATTGCAATTTGGTCAGGCTTAACTCCAGAAGAAAACAAAAATAAAATTTTGACTTATGTTTTGGATATATTAATAGTCCCACTTGTAATTAATATTTTGTCAAGCGTTATCATGGCATTAAAAAATAGCGATATTATTAAGTCTAACAATCAAAAAAAACATGTAAAAAAAACTAAAAAAATGGAGGAATAAATAAATGCGAGATGATTCATTTTGGATGCGTGAAGCAATTAAACTTGCAGAAGAGGGTATGAAAGAATATTCAGAGTTACCTATCTCGACTATTTTAGTTGCCAATGATAAAGAAATTGGAAGAGGTGTTACCGCTAATGTGCGAGAAGGTGGGGTAATTGCGCATGGAGAATTAAATGTTCTGCTTGCCGCAAAACGGCAAGTGTTTTCTTGTGAACGGCCTCTTGTACTCTATACAACTCTAGAGCCTTGTATTATGTGTTTGGGAGCTGCGATTGAATGTGGTGTTGACAAAATTGTATATGCGATGCCCGCTTTACCTGATGGTGGAGCGTGCTATGCAGATAGAATGAGAGGGATAAAGGAAAAGATACCTGAAATTGTTGGCGGCGTTTTGGAAACAGAGGAATACTTACTTATGAAGAAGTTTATTGAAACCCATAATGAAACCAACCCCGCATGGTATTATGTTAATCAATTGGTTAGAGAATACGAGGCATCATTAAAATGAATTTTGATAACTTCTATTCTGTTCCTACCACATATTTTAGCCAGGAGCATTCTGGAGGAATGGAAGAATGCTTAAAAAAATATAATGTGTTACCTTGTGCGGCAATAGATATTGGTGCAGGAGAAGGTCGCAATTCCATTTGGCTATCCAAACAAGGGTTTGACGTATACGCGATTGAGCCAAGCAAAATCGGAGCAAATAAGATTATACAAAGAGCAAAAGAATGCGGGGTGAAAGTATCAGTATTAAATACCGATATTCTCAATGCGACAAAAAACTTAAAAGATATAGGTTTTGCTGTAGCTTTAACATCGCTTGAACATATGGAAAACGACTATCTATTGGAAGCGGTGAAAGAAATAAAAAGAGTTCTAAAGCCGGGGGGATACATATATGTTATTGTTTTTACAGAAGAAGACCCCGGATACAAAAAAGATATTCAAAATGCAAGTGAATGCGCTTTATTTATTAAACATTATTTTAAAAAGGAAGAACTAAAAGACATGTTTTCCGATTTTGAAATATTGGAGTATTCTGAGTATCTTAAAGAAGACAATACGCATGGACCACTGCACTATCATGGAAAGGCAAAATTGTTTGCAAGAAAAATTGATAATTTATAATTATGGAAGAATTGATATCTATTATAATACCGGTTTATAACTCTAGAAATAGCATAAAAAAATGTTTGGATTCTGTAGTTAACCAAACATATGAAAAACTAGAGATTATAGTTATTGATGATGGATCTACTGATGATTCTTTTTATATAATAAATGAGTTTATCAAAAATGATACTAGGGTAATCTATTATAGACAAAATCACGCTGGGGCTTCCGCTGCTAGGAATTATGGCTTAAGCCTATCGCATGGAGAATATATCGGTTTTATTGATTCCGATGATTATATTGATAAAGATATGTATGAAACTCTTTTGGGCGCTTTGAAAGATTATGATGTCGATATTTCAATGTGTGGCTATAATACCTTAAAAAATGGAATTGTTTCAAAACGACATTGTGGCGAAACATTTCTAATTATGGATACCATAGAATTACTAAAAGAGTTTTTTTCTTGGAATTTGATTGGTGCGGCAGTTTGGAGTAAGTTGTATAAAAGAAGTGTCTTCGATAATTTGTTGTTTGAAGATTATTCTTACAAAGAGGATGCAGCGATTATGTATCGTATTTTGGCTAAATGCCAAAAAGGGATACATATCGGTTGTCCTAAATATAATTATATTATTCAAGATAACAGTGTCTATCGTAGGCCATTTGATCCTTCAAAAATGTGCACAGTAAAAATAATAAATGATTTAATTGCATTTATACGCCTTGAATTTCCATGCCTTTTTCAGAATGCTGTTCTCTATTCTGTAAATACATATTTTGAATTACTTGATGATATTTTTAGATTAAATGAACCACTTAACTATAAAGATGAAATCTCCACTTGTATAAGAAACATAGAGTCTTTACTTGAGACAGAAATACTAGAAAGTAATCAAAGAAAGATTATTGAGGAAAAATTGAATGTTATATATATTCCAAAAACATTTTAACATCTAGCACGTTTTCCAATGTATTATGAATTTTATGCTGATTTATAGTTCTATAGAAATGAAGCACTATTCTTAATAAATGGGAGTAGAGGAGTGGTATGAGAAAAGTTAAGCTTGCAAATACAACCTGGTGTTGTAAGAATATAGATGATGCTCTTTCGTTGGTTAAAGCAAACAAATATCTTGAATGGGATTTAAATTCACTACCTTTTTCTTTGGATTTAAAACGTATGTCGTTTGTCCGAGAAAGTATTAAAGCATATGGAGATGTCCGTTTCCATCTTCCTTATGGATTTTGGGATTTAGGAATAAACGACGATATGGTTTTTTTGAACTCATATAACTACTATCGTAGATTATTTTCTGCAATTGAGTCACTTGATTTAAGTGTCGCCGTTTTGCATGTTGGATCGGCTACTGGATCAGATGAAGGGACGGCGATTAAAGGATTGAAACAATTAGTGTCCGTCGCACAAGAACATGGACTAAAGCTTTGTATGGAAACATTGATCCACGGCCTTTCTTCTGATATGAAATTCATCAAGCGTTGTATGGAGATCGAGGGCTTATATATTTGTTTAGATACTGGACACGTTGAGGTACTGAGACGGGAGCGTGGCGATAGCGTATTGAAAGATATTGCATCAATAAAAGATAGAATAATTCATGCTCATGTCTATGATTATGAGGATGAAAAAATGAACCATATTCCGTTTACTGCTGAGTCGATTAAAACAAATGTTTGGTTGCCGTTGTTGCAAACGACAAATTGTACATGGTACACCATGGAACTTGATCTTCAGGACGATCAAGATAGACAGAAGAAAATAGTCGAGGATTATTTAAGCAAAAAATACGATTGCTGACGAAAGTATTATCGAAGTGGCCCGAATATAACCCTCGAACTAAAATCAAAGGAAATAAAAGGAAATGTTAAGGATTGCTATCTGTGGTCTTGATGGAGCAGGCAAGACTACCCTAATTGAGAAATTAAAACAAAAACTAGTTAGAGACGGTCTTTCTGTTGAACAAACAAAAGTCTATTTTACTTGTAAAACTCTAATGGAAACAATTGATGAGAATTCAAATGGATTTGAAATTGTTCGGCGTATTGGCATGGCCTTTGATTTCGCCGAACATTATTATAATCTTAATGTGGATGCCGACGTGCTTATATCCGATAGGTATGATATTGATTTTGAAGTGCTTAACGATACATATGATATTCCACAATACTATAAAGATTTTATGCATGCCATATACGCACAAGCTCCCCGATTGGATTTGTGTTTCTATTTGCAAGCGGATTATTCACTTGCGGCAGAAAGATTAAACAAACGCGGCAATAGAAAAGAGAATGAAAACGATGATATCTTAAGACGTATGCAGAAATCTTTTGAAGAAAGAATAAAAACGTATCCCAATATGGTAGTGTTAGATGCAACAAAGGCTGAATATGAGATAACAAATGATGCAGTTAAAAGAGTAATATTATTATTAAAAGGCACAATTTGAATTAATTAGATATTTTTCGAAGGAGAACATCAAAAATGTCTGAATCAATAACGGCAATAATTGTTGTGGTAATCTCATCTTCTATAACAGTTATCATTAGCATTGTCACTACGTTGTTTGATAAGAAGAAACATTATTCCAACGTTGTTGTTCAATATAGAATGGAATGGATTAATAAGTTATATGAGTTGGGGGCACAGTTAATTGCCACTCTTTTTTCGTTAGATAAAAAAGATAATCTTGTGGAAAGAGAAAAGATTGCATATTTAAAAACAAGTATAATACTAAGGCTAAAACCAACAGATAACGCTTACGACGAAGAAAAAAGATTAATTCAGCTTTTGCAAAATGATGATTATCAAATAAAAGAATCGGCAAATGAAGTAAGATATTTGATTCAAGTAATATGTAATAAACAATGGGATAAGGTGAAATCAGAAGCTGGCCGTAAGCAATGAAAACCATCTTTTATTCCTTTTCTGCTGGACACAAAGAAGAGTTGAAAGTAACGGTCGAAGTCGCAGATTCTACCAGTTTGAGAAATACGAGCAGGAGGTGAACAAGAAAAAACCGCGTCGGCACGTCTGTTTTGATTTATTTGATAAGACGTCCTCGTTAGGAGTATATTCGATGGACGTCGAATATATGGAATGAAGCCCTGTGATTAGGGCTGGAGTATGCATTGTGCCGTTCACCCGTGCGATCCGAAAAGTGGGAAAAGAACGACTAAAATCGGGTTTCCCGATTGTTCGGCGCGCCGACGGCGACGCCATACAAAATACGCTAACCTTAGCTATTTTCTTATCCTGCTTCCCGAAAAAGATGGATAGCCAAGCAAATAGCTAATAAAAAAAGTGAAAAAAGTGGTAAGGTGTTTGTTAAAACGAACACCTTGACCTTTACAAATACGCTCAAAAGTTGTATAATAAGTGTACAAGCTGAATATGGGCGGCAGGTAAAATACCATTGCCTGTTGCTAACGTTCGTTAAGCGATTAGAATTGGCAGAAGCCGTATTGACTTAAACCGCATAAAAACCCAAGAGTGGGCGGAGAGAACAGTACGAAACCGCGAACCTTTAGACTTCGGGCGAACAGATTAGACCTTATTTTTGTGTTGCAGAAACACATGTAAGGTTTTGTCTGTTCGCCCTTTGTTTTTAACGACGCATATTTGTTTGAATACAACCACACAAGGAGGAATGCGTATGAAAGCAAGAGATCGACCTATGAATTAACAGCCACGATAAGGAGAAAAAACGGTGTAAAAGGACAAAAGATACGAGCCGAAAAAGAGCAGGTAAAGGAAAAGGCACCACTTTGCCTTTTCGTGGCTAAAACAAGTGGGAAACCCACTTTCTTGTGAAGGGATACTCCCTTTTCTTTGCCATAGAGCTTGACAAAAACAGTTCAAGCGGATATAATGTGTATTGATACGAGAATAATTTTTCGGAGGGTTTTATGGAAAGAAAAGAAGATACCCCTGCACGTAAAGCACGCAGGAGATACGAGGAGAAAGTGAAAGATAAGAGAAAGCAAGCCAGCGGCAACTTCGGAACGATGATACCGAGACCGTTATTTGAAGAGATAAACGCTTTCCTACAAGAGAATCACATCACAAAGGTTACGCTTATCCGCGAGGGATACGAAGCCTTGAAGAAAAAGAAAGAAGACGGCAGTTTGAAGAATAAAGAGGAATAGAAGCCGTAACGTAAATCCTGCTATGTTCTGCGTGATAAAATCTAATTGAGGGAGAGATTATTACGAGCAACACAGCAAATAATGTAATTATTTATCAAGAACAACCCGACGGCTCGCTTGCGAGAATAAGGGAAAGAAAGATAGGCAATACGGTTTACACCATTATTGCCCGACAAAAGCCGAACGCCAAAGAAACGGCGTTTGACATCACAAAGAGGCTCATTGAGCAAAACGCCGATAGCCTCATATACACGGAACCGCTTGGGAGATGCAATTCGGGAGGTAATAAACAATGAATTTGCAACTACAACAACAAAAATCACATAAAAGAACAAAGAACGTAACGGAACAATGGACGGCACTCTACTGTAGGCTAAGTTGCGACGACGATCTCGCCGGAGACAGCAACAGTATCAAAAATCAGAAGATGTTATTGAAGCAGTACGCCGACGAACAGCGACTGAAAAATATCCGATACTACGTTGACGACGGCTTTTCGGGTAGTAACTTCGACCGACCGGACTTCAAAAGGATGCTTGCCGACATCGACGACGGACTCATCTCCACCGTGGTGGTCAAAGATATGTCCCGTTTCGGGAGAGATCACATTCTCGTGGGATACTACACAAAGTATTACCTACCCGAAGCGGACGTAAGGTTTATCGCAATCTACGACCAAGTCGATAGCGAAACCAATCCCGACGACGACATCACGCCTTTTAAGAACATTCTTAACGAGATGTACGCAAAGGACTGTTCGAGAAAGATACGGGCGGTAGTAAAGGCAAAGGGAAATTCGGGGAAACATATCTCATATCTCCCGCCCCTCGGCTATATGAAAGATCCCGACGACAAAGAAAAGTGGATCATCGAAGAGAAAGGCGCGGAGATCGTAAAGGAGATATTCAACCTGTGCGTAAAAGGATACGGTCCGTCGAAGATAGCGAGGATTTTGACCGAACGAGGAATTGACACGCCGGTAATACATTTCCATAAGTACAACTTGCCGACTTCGTTAAAAATACATGAGGAATCGGAAATATGGAATCCGAAAACGATTGCAGGCATTTTGGAGAATATGGAGTATCTCGGTCACACGGTCAACTTCAAGTCCTTTAAGAAATCCTATAAATCAAGACGTCGCATTGATCTTCCAAAAGAGGACTGGGTTATCTTTGAAAATACGCAAGAGCCGATCATTGACCAAGAGACGTTCGACATTGTTCAAAAGATCAGAGATAGCCGTCGTCGCCCAACGGAAATGGGCGAAATGAGTGTGTTATCCGGTATGCTTTACTGTGCCGACTGCGGACAAAAGATGTATCTCTGTCGTTGCACCACGATGAAACAGGCGGAGTACTTCAACTGTTCGTCCTATCGGAAGAAAAAGAAGCGAACTTGTTCTTCTCATCAGATCACCGTTCACGCGGTAACGGATATGATAAAGGATGACCTTCGGTACACGATACGGTTTGCCCAAGACAACAAGGAAGAGTTTTTGGAACTACTGAAACGTCGAAACGACGCCAAAACGAAACGGGAACTCAACCAATCTTTGAAAGAGGCAACGGGGATGGAAGCGAGAATAAAAGAACTCGACAAGATCATTCAAAGCCTGTACGAAGATAAGGTCGCCGGCAAACTCTCCGAAGAACGCTACTTTAAGATGAGCGACAACTATGAAGCCGAGCAAGTGGAATTAAAGGAAAAGGTTGAAAAACTCAAAAGCAGTATCGACCACGCAAAGAGCAAGATGGACGACATTTCCAAGTTTATCACTCTCGTGGACAAATACAGCGACTTTGAGGAGCTGACGCCTGAAATTCTGCGAGCATTCATCGACAAGGTGCTTATCTACGAAAAGCAGAAAGTTGACGGACACATCAGACACACAATCGAAATCATTTACAATTTCGTCGGAGCCGTTGAAATCCCCGACTTCGACTAAAACAACCAAGAGAAAAGGCGTGGCATCACGCCACGCCTGATTCTCAAAGGACAGCCTTACCGAAAAATCCCTAATGGAAGTGCGGTAACCGTGTGGGTTTTTTTGTTGTCAAAATGGGTAAAATACCCCCTTTTGGGTTCGTTTCGGGGTTCAAAATAACTGCATAGCGGACTATTCACGAACCAAACGCCCTTTTTTGCCCTATTTTACCCCTTTTGCGGTTCGAGTAGCAGTTTTACGCCCTACCATAAATTTACACGAACCGCCCTATTTCAAGGTGTCACGAGGCACCTATTTTCGCTCAAGACTCCCTATTTTTACCATTAAGAACATTTAATAATAGGTCTATTGACCTATTAGATACCTTTTTGGGCTATCAAATTGCCTTTCTATAGAAATATTTTTGTCTCTCTTTACACATAGAATCCCCCTAAAAATCTTGACCTCCGTATATCTTTGCCTTCCTGTTCCCTACCGTAGCACACCCCGCCGTGGCATCAACGCCGTATTTTTGTCTGCAAATATACTCTGTTGACACCCCGTCTTATGGGCGCGCTGTGGTGGTCTCTTGTCGGAAGACAAATCTATATTTTTCGGAGGTAAAGAAAATGAAACAAAGTATCGAAAAGAAAAGAGCCAAAGCATTGCAACTGATGAAGCAGCTCGACCTCTGCGAGGACTTCGTAGAGATGTTCAAAGAGAAAGGCATCGTAACCTACTTCGAACAGCACATTGGCTATTGGGCGTTCCAAGACGAAGAACTGATGGCGAAAATCAAGGCATTCGAAGAAAAGTGGAACGCGCTGGTGTTCGCGGTCACGCACGAATACTGCGAGTTCGGGGAATGCTACAGTTTCCTCTACATCCCCGACGAGAAAGAAGAATGGGACGAGATGGTCATGCACTACGACAAGCCCAATACCTACTATGCCTTTGCGTACGTTTGGAACAAAGATTATGAGTATGACAGCGAGTTCGGCTCGATTCTCGTCCACAGCAGATATGGCGGGTTGCGCCGGGTGGCATAAATGGGGGTATGAGTATGTGCAAAAAGATTACAGTACTATACGATGATACCTTCAGTCAAGAACGCGACGAGCAAGTGCGGGACTATCTATTCTGCACCTACGCCGAAGACAACGAATGGGACAGCCCTTCCCAAGTGCCCTATGCCGAGATTGAACGCGAAGAACAATTTGTGAACGAAGACGATTGGCGATACTTCACCTATAAACTGCGTACGCTGTTAGAAACCCACCATTGTATCGTGGTAGGTACCTGTGGCACCTGGCACGGCAACTTAGAAGGTGGGCGTTTCGTTGATTCGATTGCCGACTTCAGTTCGTTTATCAAACACTTGGATAACATAAGGGTGTACGACGAAAACGGGCACCTGTACATCGAAGGCTATCACCACGACGGTCAGGACTTTTACGAGTTGAAGGTACTGACGCCGAGAGGATACCAACACGCAAGGAACAACTGCTTTGCGCATACCAGAGAACTGCATCACAAATTGATGGAGAGTCGCAATTACACTTCGCTACCGAGGTTAGCAGCAATATGAGATACAAATACGGATTTAGGGTGGGTTACAACGACGGTGATCCACCCATTTTTGTATGCCATTTCAAGACATACACCATTGAACAAGCAAATATGGCGCTGGGCTTCTTTGAGAGATACCCGCAGAGGGATAGGCAGACAGACGAACTGCTACACAATCCGAAATGGGCTATCAAGCACATCACACGGCGCCAATACAAGGGCGGCATTTGGGATGAACTCCCATTTTGAAATGCTTTCCCCTTTCGTGGCTATGTACCCTACCACAGAGCAAGCCAATGCGCAAGGGCGGTATCGCCGTCACCAAAGGTGCAAACCCTTGTCCCTATTGACTTGCCCTGTGGTTGATCGGGCACAGCCGAAAGGCAAAATCTATCTAAAAGGAGAAAAGAAAATGATTATTACCTATCAAGAAGAACAAATGGTTATCGGTGAGATCACCGACAACGAAATGCCGTTTGTGCTTGCCGCACTCCAAGACGCAAGCACCGAGATGTGCCAAGAATTGGACTACGAGCAAGACGACGAAATCAATGAGGTGTCGCTGTATGTCGGTGACTTCCTCGAATATATGGGCGTGCGCCGTATATTCAACCGCTACTGTCAAATCTAAAAGGAGGATATACCAATGATTCAACTCAACTTATCCCACAAAGGAACCGAGCAGACGAAGGTGTACAACTATCTCTGCCAACACGCGACCGAAGCCCTAGCCGAAAAGATTGAACACGGCGTACGGGTGCAGAAAGACGGTCAAACTCTGATAAGCGCCAAAACGCTGGAAGGGTTTATGAAATACGCCGGCGAGCAAGCGAGAAAGCAAGCAGCCAAAGGTGCGAGCTACGCCATGATAGATGATGACGTCGTCTACGGATGGGCGATGCACTACTTTGAAGAGGACAGCATTCTCGGCGATCTCTATACCGAGGATGGCGAAGCATACAAGTCGAAACCGACACCTTCTCCGATACCTACGGCGGCACCTAAAACAGCACCGGCAAAACCCGTAGCAAAAGAGCCGTCATTATTCGATTGGCTGGAAGAAAGAGATAAAGCGCCCGACGAGGGCGAAGAAGAACAAGAGGAGGAGCACGAAACCGTTGCCCCTCTTTCTTTTACCCAAGAACACATTGAGGAGGAAGAACAAGATGAAGTACAAGAAGAAACGCAAGTGCAACCTACGGTTGGGCAACGACAAAACGAAGTCCCCGTGGAGCAACCCAAAGCACAACCCAAGCCGTGTAGCAGTCTATTCGACATATTCGGCGACGACATCGTGGAGGGCTAAGGTATGAACATCGACCATTTGAAACCTATTCCCGAGAGCGTCAAGAGAATCATCGTAGACCGCTACGATGTACAAGCACAAGTCTATCAAAACCAGACAAGATACTACGCTTATCTCGATACCGTAGATGGCGAACTCGTCAAGGTCACCGTTGCGGTCAAACAAGACCAAAACAAAGACCGCTTTTACAAGCAGATATTGGTACACCTACTCCACGACAAAAAGACGGTATTCGTCAAGGACTGCGCCAGAGGATATATCTGCGGCTATATAACAGGATGGTACTATCAAGGGCTATCCGATAAACGCAACTATTGGGAAGACGATGAATGGGGCATCTACGAAGGAAAGTTTGGAGTGTGTGCCCGAATCGTCAACCTGAACTACCTACACCGTACCCGATACAAATACAGCGGTGCGGTCGAATACGGCACAGACAACGTGCTGGAGTACCTACGGATATGGGAGAAATACCCCCAAGTCGAATTGCTATCCAAAATCGGGTTGGGGATGTTGGCATACCGTAAGGGCATACTGCAAAAAGCGGCGAAAGACAAAGCCTTTGTCCGTTGGTTGAGCGCCAACCGAGAGGACATCCGAAGAAGCGCCTGCAAGCAAGCCCATATCCTTTATGCCTACGACCATCATATTACAGCGACCGAATCCGATACCTTGCACTTCTTCCGCAAAGATAGGCTCGACGGGTTCCAATATGTAATTGATACTATCCCCGACAACGAATACTTGCAGCTGGCGAAGTATCTCAAAGAGCAAAATGTGAGTACGGCGACCTACAACGATTATCTCAAAGCGTGCCTCTATCTCGGGCTGGATATGACGCAAAGCAAAAACCGCTATCCCCACGAGTTGAAACGGTGGCATGACATACGCACTTTAGAGTACACATCCAAGAAAGCCGAGGAAGAAGAACAAAAGCAGAACCGGATCGCCGAAGGGGTGAAACAGATGGCTGCCAAGTATGGGTTCCTTGAAACGGGGAATGACGATTACACGGTGGTCATTGCCAAGAGCAAGAAAGAACTGACTATCGAGGGAGAATACCTGCACCACTGCGTCGGGCGTATGGGCTACGATGCCAAGATAGCTGAAGGTCGCTCGCTGATCTTCTTCCTTCGACTTGTTGATGAACCCACGATCCCCTTTGTCACGATTGAGTATGACTTACAAAAACACCGCGTCGCTCAATTCCATGCGGTAAACAACAACGCACCGACACAACCCGTGCGTGAGTACATAGAAAAGGTTTGGGCGCCTACCATCACCCGACAACTGAGACAAATGAAAAAAGTAGCATAAGGAGGCTATTATGAGAGAAAACATTTATATGAGAGCAACCGTTTATATCCCTAAAAAGAACACGTCCTACATCTTAGATGTCAAGGGAATGTTCGATGCCGTGTGGAAGTTCACAGAATACTTACTCGACAGGGACTGTAAAATCATCGCCATAGGCGATGAAGCAACCTTCATTGATTGCAACTGCGGTATGGACGCCATCTGCGACGGCAAAGTGCACATGGTATCCCAACAAGAAGGAATGCCGCAACAATTCGAGGAGCGGTACTCCGACAACCGTATCTACAATGCCGTAATGGTCGGGCACTGTGGATATATCCCCAACCGTAACCATTCGATAGACGGAGGTGCCTTATGACAAACGAAGACTTTGAAAAAGAGTGCATTGAGTCCTGCAAAGACATAGCAGAAGCCATCGAAGCGTACGCCAACAAAGAAGTGTATCGCTGCCCCGAATGTGGTGGAACGATCTTCTGGCACGACGATGAATATGACGAGGACAACGATGAGTACACTTGTCCGCATTGCAACAGGGCTTTCAGCGAGGACTCGCTGGAGGCCCTTTTCATGGGTGACTACTTCGATGAATGCTTTGACGTAGAATACCGCATCGACGAGCAAAAGAGATACCGTAGCGTAGAGGTCATGGTTGCCTGTGGCGGACCGAACATCTATGTGGATACGGCACGAAAAGGCGTGTTTCTCTATTGGGGATTCACCCAAACGAAATGGAACCTAACCTACAATGCCTGCGACAAGATAGACGACTTCTTTGCAGAAATGTATATGTGCAGTTAAAAATAGGGGCTACCCCTCGGTGATTGCGCTTTTCGCCCTGCGCAGTTGAGATTACCGAGGCGGTAGCCGTTCTACAATTCTATTATAGGCTAAAGCCTATATCCAAACAATAGGGAGCTGTCCGCTATTATGGACAACTCCCTATTTTTATGATATTTTTCAATCATTTGCGATATTCACAACTGATTTTTTGTGTCTCAAAGCGTACTCATAAGTTGTACGGGCACCGCCCCAACTCCATCGAACATAGGCTATCACCAAGTCGGCTTGATCGACCATCCACTCGTTTCTTTTGGAGATTGCGAACTTAGGAAGGACACTATCTTCGAAAGGATATATCGACTCGTCATAGCGTTCCTTCGCCGCCTCTAGATGCCAATACCCCGGCGTAATGTATGGCGTGATAAAAATGCGTTTGAGCTCGGGATACTCCACTTGCAGTTTCTTCAAAATCATGTTGCAGGTACCATCGAAATCGCCGTAATCCCCAAGATAGAAAAGCGTATCGGGATGCTCGGCAAGAATAGACCGTAGCAAATCGACGAGGCGTTGATCTTCCTCTTTGCTCATGCTAATCTTCCCATGTCCGCAAAAGGTTACTATCAAAAAGTGCGCTCCTTGTGGGAACGCACCGAAAAATGCGCTCCGAAAGTTGCTACACTTCATCCGTACCGGAAAAGGAGGGCATTTTTGCCTAAAATGCCGGTACGAATGTATTAAGATGAAGTGTAGCGCCTATATTATGCCACAAAACGCAGGTGATAGTCAAGATAGATGACAATTTTGATAAACAAAAAGGTCGCCAAATGACGACCTAATCACAATTATATGGGTGGAACCCATTGTACGAAATCTCGCCCAATCGTTTTACTTTACTACTGCCCTTACAAGTTGGATATTGAGTGCAACTCCAAAACAAACCGTATTTACCTGTTCTTATCCCCATTCTATTGCCGCACAAGGGACACTTCATAGGCTCTCTTTCCTTACTTCGATTACAATGAATAGTGTTCTCCAATGTTTTATGAGCAAAAAAGGTTTTCAGTCGATCGGTTTTCTTGTTCATCACGCGACAAAAATATTGATTGCAAAAAATGCGGTATTCTTCATCGTCTTTGATGCTTGTAGAATCGATGTACTCTGGAATAGTGACATCAAGCACAGTTGCATGATGACGCCCGTCGCACAAAAAAGCATCCACGTACATCTGCTTGATTGCCGCTCCCGTCAAAAACTTTTCTTCGTACCCATTATAAACTTCGGTCATAAGTGCTACTTGATAATATCCATCAAACTCTGATAGGAGTCTGCGACGTCATAATGCACGGTACCGTTATTGAGAGTGGCAAACAACTTCTTGGCGCAACGAATCTTGGCGTACTCTACGGGCTTGAGTTGCATCGTAGACATACTGCCTTTGGTCTCGGCGACGAAGTAAATATACTTGACGCTGCCTTCATAGAAGGCAATTGCCCAGTCGGGACTGTAGTCACCCACCGGCGTGGGGATTTTGAACGTGCGAGGCAACTTTGCATAGACACAAACTTCTTGATCCGCGTGTTCCAAGTCTTTCGCGAAATGACGCTCCACCTCGCTATCCACCACGACATACGGCGTGATATGACGCTCACCCAATACAGCCTTATCCAGATTGATGACGCCCTTCTCGGCAGTAAAGATATCGCTGGAATACGGCTCTTCATCCGTGGGATTGTACTGTATTTCTTCGATGACCATTGTAGCCTTTTGCTCGGTAATGAATGCCACCACTTTGGTGATAAACTCTTCAGGATTATGCTTGAACATACCAAAGATATGGGGTTGAATCCCTTTGAGAATGCGCACCGCAGTCTTGCGAGTTATCTTGGCGCCTTGTGCCACCTTGCCCACCAAATCATACTTGATGGTCGAGCCTTCGGTATGTGCCAATGTGGTTGTCTTGGTTTTACCTTGCGTAAACTCCAAAGAGTCTTTGCCTTGCTCACCCACCGTGCGCACATAGGTCAGTTGAGTTACGTGGAGTCCCGCGTCGATAGCAGCAATAGACTTTGCGACCAATTCGTCGGTATCGAATTGCACGGTATAAGCGTACTTGTGGTTGATATAATTCCAAAGCGTTTGAAACTCTTTCTTATAGAAATTATCCGTCAAAGGATTCTCCACAATCTTGGGTTTGTTAGCGGGAGCAATGATATCATCCAGCACCTTCTCGTCGAAGATCCCCTCAACCAACTTGTGCACACCATCAATAATACCTGCAATTTGTGTAGGCGGCTCAGCAAAACTACCGCTTGCGACTGCTTCACGGAACTTATCGGTCACGTTGCCATCATAGTCGATGTAGTCATTCTTATCCAAGTAGCGCATAATATAATACGCTTCTTCTTTGGTGATGGTATGCGTATTATCGCCGACCTTGATGACTTTGCCCTCAAAGTATTCTTTGGCAGCTTTGGTCGGACGGTCGTACAAAGTAGACTTGATGTCGCGTTGCAGATCCGCCACGAAGTCACGATAACTATCGCTGGCAATGACCGTAAGCACATTGATGTCATGAACCTTGATACCCGAAACTGTATCATCCATCCTGTCACCGTTCTGGTTGACACAAAGACGCATTCCACGCCCTACCTCTTGACGCTTGCTCACCTCACTATTGCTTTGTTTGAGGGTGCAGATTTGGAACACATTGGGGTTATCCCAACCTTCACGTAGCGCCGAGTGCGAGAAAATAAACCTTGTCGGCTCGTCGAAGGACAGCAGACGTTCCTTGTTTCGCAGAATGAGGTCGTATGCCGATTCATCATCGCAAACTCCTTTCTTCTCCACCGAGTTGACGACACGCTTGGTCTTCTTGTCAATGGAGAAATAGCCCTTATGCGTATCATGTACGTCGATGCTCTTTAGATACTGCACATAGGAGGATTCGTATAGGGTTATGTATTGATTGAGGACGTCCAAGTATTCTTGCTCGAACATCTGTCCAAAGTCGCCCAACAATTCCGTGCCGTCTTCGTCATATTGGCGATAGTGCGCTACTTCGTCGATAAAGAACAGGGATAGACACTTGATACCCCGATTGAATAGTTGTTCCTCTTTCTCAAAGTGGGAGATAATGGTTTCGCGGATTTGGATGCGGCGCATATCACGTTCGGCAATATTCCCACGCACTTCTTCCACCGCCAACGTGATGCCATTGAGGAAGGTAATGGTATTATTGACAGGGTTGATCTCCTTGACGATATATCCGTGCTTGTATTGTTCCAAAGGCGGCATATTGCCACCGGCGGACATTTCATACAGATTATCATTAACCTCGACCAAACGCGTTTCGCGGTTGATGCCTTTGGCGTAATTGATTTCAAAGACTATTCTTGCCCTCGGCGGACGCTTGGGATCGAGAATGATTTGGGATAGATACACGAAACTATCCGTGCCACGCAAGTTGCGAAGGTCGAAGCCCTTGACCTCGATCTTTTTGACAAGACGCTTATTGTAGGCATCCAGCGCATCCAGCACATACACCAAGTTGTGGGTATCCTTGTGCGTAGCCGAATAGTTGAGCGTAAACAAAGGCTTAAATAGACGCAACGACTTTTGCGTAGCTTCGCCGCCCAACTTTTGCGGTTCGTCCAAGATGATGATGGGACGGTTCGCAGCGATAACGTCGATGGGGCGACGGCTGCCGAAACTGTCTTGCTTGCTGTAAATGATACGTGCTGCCTCATTCTTGGCTCCCTCTTTGAGAGAGGCGGCGAAGGCTTGAGCGTTGATAATCATCACATAGATACTCTTGCTAGACGAGAAAGAGTCCAATTGATTGAGGTTTTTGCTGTTGTAGATGAAGTAACGTGCTTTCTTGCCGTATTGCTCAAAGAAGTGTTGCTCCGTCATTTCAAAGGACTTTTTCACACCTTCACGGATAGCAATAGAGGGCACCACCACGATGAACTTGCTCCAGCCATAGCGCTTGTTGAGTTCGAATATGCTCTTGATATAGCAATAGGTCTTTCCCGTGCCCGTTTCCATCTCAATATCCAATGAGCAACGGCATTCTTGCCCAAGAGGTTTAGACAGATCCAAAGACTGCTTGATATTGTTCTGCAATTGAATGGCACGGATATTGTCCAGCAGTTGAGCATCCGTCAACTCGATGGTAGCATTGCCGAAGCCATATATGTCCTCGGTGGTGGCATCGACATCATCAAGGAACATAGTTCCTTGTTGTAGCCCAACATACTTACCTTTGTCACGCATATAAGACACGCGGTCTTGGTAAGACTGACCGGCAAACACGCTTGCTATGGCGTCAACTGCATCCGTTTGGTATTGTTGTATCTTAAACTTGAATTTCATAGCCTAGCCTCTATATGGAATGATAGACTTTTCTACACTTATAATTCGTTTTATTCTATCATATCTAGTCTTATCCATCAATCTCGACAAATCATCTGTTTCAATGGGAATATTCTCACATAACAACTCATAGACTTCGTGAGGATGCACCAATGAAGATGGTCCTAATACAATCCGCTTAATTAAATCTTTTGTTACCCCACTAAAGCCAAGTTCTAAATATGAATACAATTGTCTATTCATTGTGGTTGTTTTTAATCCACTTAAAGAAAACCCACAATCTTCACGCCAAGAATAAACCCAATGCTTCATCCTAATTTGATCTATTGGATCAACAACATCAATCAATCCACCATATTGTTTATCAGACGAAACAACAATCCTCCATTCTTTTTCCATTTGATAACTAGGATCCTTATAAAACGCACTTCTAGCCATCAACATATCGAAAACAAATGTAAGATTGTATTTATCCTTTGGAATAGAATCAATACTTGAAAGAACTCTATCATCCCAATCAGAGCGGCGAAACTGTTTAGGATATAAAACTCGATCAAATGATAAAATTGTATTTGCTCGAAGTTTCTTTAACAAAGCAACATCAAAACCTATACAAACCCCAAACCCGTTGTCACCATACATTCTCCACTGTGACAATGAATCCGAAACTTCAGAAAAACAACAAGCATAAGATAGCGTTTGTCCGATAGTAGGATTAGTTAGTTCTTCAAGTCTAATATTTAGTTTTGATATATCCTCTTGGTTCAAACTACAACGCTGCGACAAATAATCTATTACCATCTGCCCATAATATCTCTTTTCACTCCAATCATTTGTTTTATATAGATTAGATAAACGAATATTATGGTTGTTGATAATCGAAACAAAAGCATCCAAACTACAATAGTGGTATATAATAGACGGAGTTTGATGGCTACTCATTATAACACTCTCCTGTCGGTGTTGGGGCTGTAGGTCGCAAAGATTTGGTCGAAATTGGCAAGCACATCGTCGTGTCCCATCGAACTGTCGCGGAAGACGGCATAGAGGGGGTGCATATCGGCGATAGCACGCACTACATCATCGGTGATGTTTGGCTCAAAGCAACACACCAAGTCATTGCCATCTACACAATAATAGGTAAACGTACGAGGTTGTGCATAGCCACCACCAGCATTATAGATTTTGCTATCATACACGGCGCGGTGTTGAATAGTACACTCCTTGCGCTCAATCTTGGCGGAGAGGGGTTTGCCGAGGGACAACATCACTTGGAACAACAAGTCCTCATCGGTGCGATCTTCCTTAATGTTGCTTTCCAAGGAGTCCAGCAAAGATTGTTGCGTTTCCACAGGTTTATAATATACATCCTTCATATTGCTGCTATCCACACGCAACACACGGAATCCGATGTCAAGATTGGATGTAGTCAATGGAGAATCATCTACTATACGTTTACCTGCTCTCCGTATCCTTTCTTCACCTACATCACAAATAGTATGATAACCTACCTTATATGCCTCACTTGATTCATCAAATTTTTCGGGAAGTTGAACCATAATAAACTTCCTTTTCCCTCCATCTTCTGCATTCAGTTGCATTACGGCGTGAGCAGTTGTTGCAGAGCCCGAAAAGAAGTCAAGTATTATATCATCCTGTTTGGTTCCTAAGATACAAAGCATTTTAAGTAACTTAACTGGCTTAGGCGTATCAAAAGGAGGTTGCTCCAACTCTTGAAAAATCCTGATAATGTCTTTTTTTGCCATATCAGTATGACCATAATCTTCAAAAAGTAGCAAACTTGAAGCTCGACGCCCTGTTACATCTGATAAAAACTGTTTCACTGCAGGGAAGGCATTACCATCTTTTCCAAAATATATCCTGTTTTCAGCAATTAACTGCTTCATTGTATCAGGCGCATATACCCAGTGTTTCCCTTTGGGAACATTAAAAACTTTACCTGTAATTGGACTTACAACATCATAATAACCATTTTTGCGCTCACCATTACCAACACAATCTCCCGGTTTCCAATTACCTCGAGGATCATTGTCGGGATTCTTATATCTTGCGTTCATTTCAGGTGTACGAGGAAGCATTCCCAATGAGAATACATTTATATTTTTGCAATAGCAGAGCACAAATTCATAATCGTTAGAGAAAAACCGAGCTTGATTCTTTGGCGAATAAACCTTTTGCCATCCAAGTTGTGAAATGAAATTAAACTCTCCAAATATTTCATTGCAAATTTTCTTCAAGTTTTCAATCTCATTTTCATCCATAGAGATAAATATTACCCCATCATCCGCTAACAAATCTTTGGCAATTCTCAAGCGCGGATAAAGCATGTTAAGCCAATCCGTATGAAAGCGACCATTAGACTCGGTGTTTAGTACCAAACGATTGCCCGCTTCATCATATTGTCCACTACGCGAAATATATCCTGCCGTATCCTCTGCAAAGTCATCGGCATACACAAAGTCGTTGCCCGTGTTGTAGGGTGGATCGATGTATATCATCTTGATTTTGCCGAGATAGGTTTCTTGTAAGAGTTTCAATACCTCAAGGTTGTCGCCTTCGATATAAAGATTCTCGGTAGTGTCAAAGTTGACGCTACGCTCCCGCACAGGGCGTAGAGTTGCCGTAGTGGGCGTATTGGCAAGTAGGATAGACTTGCGCTTGTCTGGCCAAGTGAATTGATACCGTTCCTCTTTGTCGTCTATGAGCATATCACTCATTTCTTGGCGAAGAACATCCCAATCCACCGCCAACACGGGCTTGCCATCACGCAATACCTCGGTCACGGCGTTGGGGAACAAAGCGCGTATCTTGGCGATATTCGCCTGCACATTATCCATCGAAATCATGTCAATTTTATCCATAATAATCTCCTATGGTTAGTCGCTGGCATCTGCCAAAGCAACTTGAAGTTCTTTTAGTTTTGCGTTCAGTTCAAAACGCTTCTTAGCTTGTTTTTCTGCGTCAACAAGGGCTTGCATTTTGGCAATCTCCTTGTGTAAACGCAGTATAGATTCGTACCTATCGACGAAGTCCTTTGTCGGTTCACCCTCACGGGCGGTGATAGGAATCAACTCGTCAATGATAGCGGTATAAATATCGTCAATAGACGCCACCCACGACGGGATAAACACCGATGGAGACTCCGTTTGCCATGAGGTACTATAATACTTGCTACATCTCACGCCCTTTTCAGTACGCTCTTTGTATGCGCCATAGAGCATAGATTGTCCGGCAATTTGCAACACAAAGACGGTATGCAAATTGATGGCTTTGTCCAATGCCGCTATGAAGGTAGCGGGGATAGTCTTATCGGCGAGGTCGAGAGCAAATACATAGATTTCTTTGACCTCGCCGACTGTGCGGAAGTTGAGCGTAGCAGGCGACAGTACATTGGTGAGTGTAACCGACAATACTTGCTTGCCATCGGCTCGCACGCTTTTGTCGGCGTCCATCACCTTATACAGTTCGCTTTGCTTGAACCGTCTATTCACTTCGGTTTTGCTACTAAACCCCAACATACTACTTGATCACCACAAACGAAATCAACTCGAAGTCGTCTAATGCAAACATATTTTGCTGGAATAACACCTTGCTGCCAACCTTGAATAGCGACTGCAAATCGTTTTCCTCTTTCGCCGCAATGATGCTGGCAATGGCACCATCCAACAACTCGTTGTATTTCTCCATTCTTGCACCATCTTTTGTCTCCCGATTGAATCGACGACACAAATCTGCAAGAGGCTCTGCATTGCCTTTGCAAGTAGCGCGTAGCACATCCAACACATACTTGACCTCAAGATGGTTATAAAGTATGGTGCCATCATCACGGATATACACCAGATAGAAGGGATGCAAGCGGTTTAGCTTGTTGATGTTGATACCATCATTGCGGTTGCACAACACAAAAATGGTGCCCGGCTCAATGCCTTTGGACTCGTCGGCAGCGACTACTGCGTGTAGCCCTTTGGTGACACCTTTAGGATCACCAACCTCTTTGTGATATGCCACCAAGTCCATTACAAAGTCATTCAAACCCAAGTCCGTGATAGAGATATTGCCGTCAACGTCCTCGAGGTCTTGCAGGGTACCCTCTTGCAACTTCTTAAGCTGCTCTTTGCGGTAATCCATTTCCTCCGCTTCTTCGGATATGATGTTGTCGTCGGCAGTAGCGGTAGCATTGACGATGGTCATACGAGCCGACACACGCTTGTTGAGGTTGATGTATTCGTCGAGCGTGATGTCCGGCCAGAAGTTGACCAACTGAATGCTCGTATTGACGCTTCCGATACGGTCAATACGACCGAAACGTTGCACAATGCGCACGGGGTTCCAATGGATATCGTAGTTGATACAAATATCGCAGTCTTGCAGGTTTTGACCTTCGGAGATACAATCGGTACCTATGAGCACATCAATCTCATGTTTTTCGTCGGGATAGATGACCGCTTTTTGCTTGGATATTGGCGAGAAAAGCGTCAACAATCTATCCGTGTTTGGACTACCGCCTATGTTGGTGCGGTTGTCGCCACCACCCGATACACGCGCCGTATATATGCCATACTTCGACAGCATATACTCGCTGATGTTTTGATAGAGATAATCCGCAGTATCGGCGAAGGCAGAGAAAATCAACACTTTACGGTTGCCTTCATTGAACGGATGCGCCATCTTTTCTTCAATGAGTTGCTTCAATTCGCAGAGTTTATTATCATCTGCGGGCGTAACACGCAACATTTCGTGATATAGACGATATAGTATATCGGCGTCGTTTTGAATCTCACGGCGCCAAGTGGTAACGTCAATGTCCGCCAACTTGATCTCGATAGTCTTGCCGGCAGCTATCTTCTCCAAAGAAAAGTCGTTGTCTTCGTCCGGATCAACGATGGCATATTCGGCAACCTCTTTCTTGATGGATGCCGTTGTGTCGCCCGCCAAGAACCTATCAATGGTAGCCAACATCTCTTTATTGATGTCAAGCAATTTTTTGAGCGTGATGCGGAAGGCGTGAACACTGCTCTCCAAACGTTTCAAGAGCCCAATAGTCATCAACTTCTTCAATCCGCTTTCACGGTGCTTTTGACGCGTCAAGCCTTGTCCAAGAGCGTTGGCGTTGGGATTCTCTTTAGAAAGATCCACCTCGTACAACTCTTCGTACTCGTCTATACGCGAGGGGAACAGCATCGCCAACGGAGCATAAACGCTCATGTTCATCTCCAGCAACAAGTCATAGATTTGTTTATAGGAGAGGATGGCTGGGTTATTCGTCAGCTTGGGGTACTTGGAAACGACAGGCAAACGTGTGGGGAATTGCCCAATGTCGGCAGTGCTGTAATACTTCTGAATGTGTTTACGGCTACGTGCGATGGTTACGCTATCCAAGATGATTGAGAAGTCGATGTCCAACTTATCAATAAGGTCTTTGGCATGGCGTTCCTCGATAGGCAACTTACTCCAAGCATTGAATACCTTTTGCGCTTGCTGGAAAACAACCTGCACGTCTTTGTCGGTACCAATCGTTTCGCTCATTTCTTCATAGTTGCCGCAGTATGCCAACAACAACTGATTCTTCAAATCGTTGTAACGGTTGTTGACAGGTGTGGCAGACAGCATCAAAACCTTTGTCTTAACGCCATCTTGCATGATGCGTTTCATCAAAAAGTCATAGCGCGTGTCCCTATCCTTGCGGGAGGCGTTATTGTTACGGAAATTGTGACTCTCGTCTATCACCACCAAGTCATAGTTGCCCCAGTTCACGGTAGCAAGGTCTATGCCGCCACTCTTGCCCGAAGTGCGTCCCAAATCAGTGTGGAATAGCACGTCAAAACGAATACGGTCTTTGTAGAAGATATTAACCTTGGTGTTGCCTTGATACTGCGTCCAGTTCTGCTCCAAGCGCTTAGGACAAAGCACCAAAATAGACTTGTTGCGCAAGGAATAGTATTGCATGACGGCAAGGGCGGTGAAGGTTTTGCCCAAGCCCACGCTGTCGGCAAGAATGCAGCCGTTGTATTTCTCTAGCTTGTTGATGATGCCGACGGCACCATCCTTTTGGAAATTGTACAACTTGTTCCAAATAAGACTGTTCTTGAACCCCGTAGCCTCGTTGGGCATATAGTCGGAGTCGAGATCTTGCAAAAACTCACGGAAGATGTTGTACAGAATGATGTAGTAAATGAACTCCGGCGAGTTTTCTTTGTAGCAAGATGAAATGTAATCCACGATGGCAGCAGTGATGTCTTCCACATCATCGTCATTTTGCCAAAGTCGATCGAACTCCGTCAAAAAACTACGGCTATAACTAGCGTCGTCGGTCTTAATGATTTGTACCAAGTGGCTACCGTTACTCTCATATCCCAACTCGGCGGTAGTAAAGCCTCCAATAGGCGTATATGTGGTGCTATGCTCGTGGTTGGTGATATTGACGGAGGTCTGCGTATAGCCCTCGCTCTTGATAGACTTGATTTGCACCTTGTTACGGATCCACTCGGCACATTCACGCGCAATGGCTCTCTGCGTCATTTGGTTGCGCAACCGTATCTCGAAGTCCGTGCCACACAAGGAAGATTCGCTGAACTTAGGGATAAAGAATTCACGCTTTTCTTTTTTGATATTGTCGGTAATATGAGCATCTACGAAGGTCGGCGTAGTAAAAAGGAAACGCAATTCTTCAATGCCTTCCAACTCTTCACGCAAAGCCGCGTATGCGTATATGGAAAAACACGATGCCGCTATGCGTACCCTGTCTGCTCCCAGCAACTCCTTTTTGAGGTCGTCGCCCAACAATTTGCTCGTATTATTGATGATATCAATCATTGCTTTCATCCTCGTGCGTATGTATTACGATTATATCAAAAATCTTTGATATAGTCAAGAGCGCTTGGCAAGCATATATATCACCATCAATATCAAAATGAGCGTAATCATAATGCTATCCTCTCAACATTGCACTGGCGGGAACATCGCAAAACTACGACCATCGGCAACATTCAACAGCGACACCCAACCTACCACGGGAGTTTGCTCACGCGTCTTGCCATTGATCAATATCGCATGGTTTTCTTCCGTGAAGTACACTGACACGTCTTCGAAGCATTGACTCATAGCCAAAGCAAAAACTACCTTCATCTCCGTAAAAGGTTTATCGTCATACGGAGCCTCTGCGACTGTCGCGCACTGCAACCCTTTAGAAATCAAACGAATCTTTGCGGGCATTTTGTCATCGTCATACCATAAAATATCCATAATAACCTCCTCAATCATCATCTATCATGTCCCAAAAGATAATTTCATCCATTGTAATTCCATCATCCTTTTGGCTTTGGTCATTAACTCTCTTTTTCTCTTCGGTTTTGCTGTTCTGCGAATGTTGAACTGCGAATGAAAGCATCCATATAAATGCAAGGCAATGAGGAATGGCAACGAAGAGCACAGTCCAATGCTTTATAAAGAACATCGCGATCAAAGTTCCGAGCCACAAAACGCTACTAAAAAGCGTTACAACAATTTCTGCGGGAGATGCTTTTTTCATTTCTTTGTCCTCCTTCACTATCATTTTAGCCAACACTGATAAGGAGGTCAATGTTGAGATGTCCCAAAAATCGCCCACCTTGCAAAGTTTTTCAAATCTTGTCTAACACTGTCTCACAGCGTTAGGCGTGCCTTGTCTTTGAAACAAGCACGCGCGCGACGCGCGCGTGAAGACAAGGCACGCCTAACAACGAATCAACCAACGCCCAACCGAACCAATTACGCGCTTTCGACTGTCCGATGTGAGCGGCCGCAGGGGGCTCGCTAAACCGCTACGCCACACCTGCTTGAACCGTCTCACACATTTCGGGCATTTCCCGAAAGGCGTCGTTAGTTGGATTTACGGAGTTGGGCGCGTGTTTCTTCGCTGTTTACGCCGACGTACACGCCTTCATCCCAACAGTCAAAATCCTCGAATAGTAGCAGTTTCTTGTCTTCCATTCCTGTCCGCATAATCACGTCTTTGTCCTCGATGTCGCTCATTACATACATGGGGAGTCCGCGACTGTACACAATCTTCTCTCCCGTCTTTTCGATGTACTTCAAGATATAGTCGATGGTTGAGCCCAGATACATCGGGCCCTTCGTCGCCAACATATCAAACTCGTTGCGTCCGTACTTTTCATCGAAGAAGGTATTGTGGGTGTATTCCACCATGCGTCCACTCTTTTTGTTGTACTCCCGCGTGTCTTGTAGCATCCCTACCATTTGTCCTTCGGGCACATTCAATAGACAGTGAAAGTGCAGTCGTTCGGTCTCGCTTCCGCGTTCCCATACTCCCATATAAGTCCAGCCTCTCGCCGTATGGAAGTTTTGCAGCGTTCTCATAAGCCGCCACTTGAAAGTTACTTCATCCATCTTGGCGCTGTCGTATGTGAAGGTCGCAAAGTAATTGAAGTTGTTGAGGTGCGCCTTCCTCATAAACCGCTGTCGCTTGGCATTGAGCGCCTTGTTCTTTTCTTCCAACTTCTCCGACACATACTCCCACATCTTATTGTAGTGGGGAAACAGTTTCTTCATCTCGCTCAATATGTACTTGCGCCGGCGTTTCGGCGTCAAATCAAAACTCTCTCGATACAGCCTTTCAAACTCGGCTTTCTTCGTCGTATGGCGCTTGGTAGATTGAGATTCCGTAGAGGTTGTGTCCTCCACCGGCGTCTCCGTCTCGCAAGCATCGGTCGTTTCACTTTCAGCTTGCGTTGGTGCCGCCGTATGGTCGTCAACCTCTACTATCTCTTCTACCTCGGGGCGCCTATGCTTTGCGCTAGGGTTAGGTTCGTAAGGGATAGCGATATAATGGACGCCATCACAATACACCTTTGCATTGGGATACCATTTGCTCATGTTCCACCTCCAAGATAGTTTATCCCGAGCGCGGATAGAGGCAGGGCTAGTCCTCGTCACTCGGATCGGAGTAAATGCCCTCTATGAAATAACTGTGTTGCTGATGCAACTCGTCAATGGTTGCCTTTGTCCCGGCGTATGACGGATAATCGTTCAATCCAACGTTTGTTTTCTTCGCCATTTCTGCAAAGAAGTCTCCAAATGCGTCGGTTGCAAAACGCTCTGCGTATATCTTTTGGTGCAACAAATAATACTTTTTTCTCTCGGGCTTGGAGTCCATTGTGCCGCGCTCTTTTTCGATGCTCAACGTGCTATACCCAAATCGGTTTTCTATGCGTTTTTTGTACTTGTACAGCCACGAAACGACGCTCTTCAAGAGGTAGACCAACAACGTGTTGTCGCCTCGTCTAAACCGCATTTTTTCGTACAGTCGCCCGAAGCCGTTGTAAGACCAATCGCACAGCATATCTTCTAGCACGAAGAACGGTAGAGCCAACCCATTCGGGGATGTGTCCGTGATAGTGATGACGTCGCAGAGGTCGCGTGCGTCGGCGCCCCAAGAGGCTGCGCGTTGCTCGTCGGCAAATACTTTGATGAAGGGGTAATTGTCTACGGTGGCACTATGGCGGCACATTTTCAACCAAAGGTTGAAGTCGTCGTTTTTCTGATTCGCCTTGTCGTCACCTTTCTTGATTTCTTTGAGTTCCAACATATTTCCGCGCTCCTTGCCAACTTCGCTGATCACGACGGTGCCAAACTCAAATGAACCAATATTCGGGTTGTCCTCTATCATCTTTTTCCCCAGGCGCAAGGTATCGAAATCGAGTATGTGAGCATACCGCGATTTGCGTAACCGACGCTTGGGGAAGAAGTTGTTGTACCACAACGGGAAGTTTCCCCCGTCTTGCAAAACAGAGTCCTCTCGTATGGCGTAGTTGGATACAAGCAAAGAGGACTGTACCACATAGATGAAATACAGTTGTGCGTAGATCTCCAGCGCGTCGAATAAGGACAGCGTTTTGAGGTTGTTGTCGTAGCTCATGCCGTATCGCGCCGTGTCGTACCCATACAGTTGCTCAACGTTGTCTTGTCGCCTTCGGTATCGCTGCTCTTTCTTTCGCACCCACTCCCTCGCCGTAGCCAAGTTGTAGACTGTATGGTACTCCATACACCGGCGCAACGCCATCTCAAAAGATATCCACGGGAAGAAGGGGAACATCATATCTATCGCCACCAACCTTTGGTACGCTTCTTGCCGAAACATAACCGCTTGCGATAACGCCATGTCGGTGATCGCCGTTGTTTTGCGTTTTCCCATACTACCGCAGGTGAGCGTCACGATAGGCAATTCCTTGATAAAACCGCAATTCTTGGCTTCCATGTGTCGCAAACGTGCATCGGCGATACGCTCTCTCCAACGACAAAACACCTTCCAGATATAAGGCAAAAAAAGGTACCATGGGAACCGTAGGAACAGCACTTGCAAGTCCATGATCAATTTGACCGCCTGCATATACAAGCCGCCCAACTGATACGAGGACGCGAAGTAGAAGTAGTACCCCAAAGCAGATAGCAATATCGCACCGAAGTTGAGGTTGAACGCCCAAATGATGATGTACAAATATACCAGATTGGGGTGGTACGTTAGGTACTCTTTGTAGCCGATGGCAAACTGTTTGAACGGCTGATATACCGTGTTAGATAGTTTCTTGAACCGTTTGAGCGGGCGCGTGTCCTTGTTGTGCTTGGTGTTCGGCTTGCGGTACAGCATTATGATTGCCATTATGACGCCGGCGATAAGCGGGAAGCACATTATCAAGATTTTGGACGCTCTCTCCATCTTGGAGAGTTCGGCGAGTAGCCAACCCGTTGCATTCGTTTCATCTACCAAAAGCGTGCCGTACTGTTCGGTCTTCGTCTTGAATAGCGCCCAAGTTTCGGGCCAATTTATTAGCCATTCCATCACTTGGGACTTGTTACCGATGGTGACGTCTAAGTCTATAGGGCGGTGTAGAACGAAATATAGGTAGTGCTTCAAGCAACTCCAAAAGTCCACGGCAGATTCGGCGAGGCGCAGATAGGATTTGTAATAGACGCTTGCACCCAGCATGATCGCCACAGCAAAGAAGATAAAGGTTACTGCAATGTTCAATCGTCGCTGTCTTTTATCCATAATACCCTCCCATAATTGCTCTTGCTATTTCGGTGGTATCGGTAATGGATGCTGCCTTCTTACCCGTATAAATGAGATAAGAAAGCAGTAGAGCCATTATCAATACGCCCAAAACAGCCAATGCTCGTTTCAGGCTTTTCATCGTGCTACCTCCTACAAGTCGCTGTCTCCGTCATCGAAGTAGCCCATTGCCGCCCAAGCGTCTGCCTCGGCTTGTTTCCATTCGGGATCGTGATTAAGGGCATATTCCTCGGCTTTCGTCAAGCGCACCGATTCTCGTTTGCCAGACCAAATGTCATTCTTCAGCTTCTCGACGTTGACACGCTTTGCTTGCCGTTCTATGCGCCGTCGCTCTCTTGCTTGCTGCCGCTCGATTTTTGCCAAACCTTTCTCGTTTGGACTTTTCGGCTCTCGCTTTTTGCAAGCTTTCACCGCGCCGCCCACAGCCTTGAACGGCAAACTAACAAGCCACAAAACGAACTTGGCAATATAGGGTACAGCCGGCCACAGCACTATGAGCAATACCACCAAAAGCAAGATGGCAATGAGTGCCTTCCACCAACCACTCTCGGTGTTAATCTCGATGTCGAAGGTCGTCTCCGTAACAGGTTTATCCGAGCCCGTCTGCATATTATCGACGACGCCAAGATTGTACACCGTACCGTTATGCCTAAACATAAGCCGCAAAATCGTGACGTTGCAAATGTTAGTACGCTCATAACTGACGGTAGTAGAGCCAACCATACTTGCGTTTTGGTACGGCGTCTCCACGAATTGCAAAACCCATTGTTTATCGGCTATGGCATTACGCCCTTCATCCGTTAGGCGTGTTTCCGTCGATACAGACCAAAACCCTGCTTCATAGATGGATGATTGCTCGATGTTTGCCAAGAAGTCCGCCGTTGACGTGATTCGTTTCCACTCATAGTGTTGGCGCCCCGTGAACATACCTTTGGCATCGAAGGTACCATACTGGTCGTCGGTAAGCGTAACCACCGTAGGTGGTTGAGATTCGGGATCCGTCGGACGATACACGGTAGTGTACCCACCCAAGATGTAGTCAAAGAACCAATGCTCTTTTTCAAGCGTTACCTTTTGGGTAAAGTACTCAACGTCCGCTTCCAGCAAGTCGTCGATTTCGTGGTCGCAGGAAAACGCGACAAAGTGACTATCGCAGGCTGTCCCTATCATAAAGAACGGATCGTCTATGTACCGCACGAATCCTACAAACTTTTCGGTGATAAGCACTGTTTCGATGTCAATACAAGATACCGTATTGACGCCGTTCTCGGTACTAAACCGATACTGTTTGCTCACGCCGAAAGGTACTGCGTTGATTGTGTTGTCGTAGTCGGCTTGGGTGTCAACCTCCGACATAAACGGTCGCAAGAGTTGAATCACGGCATAGTAGCGCACCGGCTCTTTGGTTATGGTATAATCCTCGACCTTGTACTTGTAGAAAACGCTCGAATGATTGATATACGTCAGGCGATAGTCTCTCGGCGCTATATCTTTGTCAATGGTTTCGGACAGCCGAATGTAATTCGCATAATACGTGCGTGCATATCCATAGGGTTGGTAAACATAAACAAACAGTTCGTCGTTTTTGCCTTCCGCTATGGTAATGAGTTGTAGCGAATAATCATTCTCGCGCTTCTCCCATTGGCTGATATTGAATGAGGCGTCAGTCTTGAGGTCGGTGAGCACATCGCTGTACTTGGTATCGGCTTTTGCCGTTGTGATGGGTACCAGAGTACCGAATGCTATGGCGCAAATGATAACCAAAACGGCTATAATTGCAACAAGTCGTTGGTACTGATACCCGATTGCAATATACTTTTTCATAGCATACCTCCTAAAAGAAATTGGGGGCTACGGTCTCCCATAGCCCCCGTAGTTGGGTTGGTTAGAATACTACCGGATCGGGTTCGATGCGGAAGTTACCCCCCACATCTATCCCGTGGAACGACACCTTGACTGCCGCCTTGTTGTTGTACGAGTACACCACCATCGTGAAGTAGTCGCGCATCTCTGCAAGGGTATTGACGATCTCCACGGTAGCGCCCTCATGGTAACGCTGCAAGACATTCAAGACTTGGGCGTTGCCGGCGATTGCGAAAGAATCGTTGCTGTACTGAATATCGAAACAAGAGGTTAGGTCGTTCAGCTCGCTAAAACGATGCTCTTCACCGTCTACCAAGTAAGTGAAATCATTGTCCTTGATGCACGGCACTACCTTAACGGAGTAACCCGTCTTCTCTTTGGCTACAGCACCAAAGGTGTATTTCACCTCAAATAGGTACACAGAATCGTCTACGAAGACCATGTCACTTGTGCTTTCAAGGATGTTTTCACCCTCGTAGCGCAAATAGAACGTTTGGAAATCACTGGTGAAACCTGAGGTGAAATATGCTACCGCTCCGATACCGCCAACTACCGCTAGAACGAGCACCACATAGATGATGACAGTCATAACATTGGTAGTCATACGACATCACCCCCTTGTTAGAAGGTAATCGTGTTGCTACCGCTGATGGCTACGCTGGCGACTTGCTCTTCCAAGAAGCACTTGAAGGTTGCCGAGAAGTTGTAGTTGGTTTGCTTAACCGTGATGATGACGTAAGGCTTGTTACCATCTGCGTCGGTGTTGACCGAATAAACCTTGTTCGTCCAAGTAGTCGTTTCACCGAGACCCTCGGGATGCGAAGTATTGGACGATTCAAAATAGCCATAAATAGACTTGTTTACGGTAATTTTGAGTGTTGCCCCCGTGGTGGTACAAGAAACCATTTGATTGGCGATAGAACTCAACTCCACAGTGTTGTCGTGGGTACTCCAACCGGCACCACGACCAGACTTCGTATAATTGCCCAACGTGACAGTGCCGACGCCCGTAACCGTAATGGTGAAGTTGTTGTAGTCACTACCCACATCATTGAAGATATTGGTCATGTTGATGGGAACGGAATAGGTTTGCCCAACATACAACGAGGGAACGGACATGGAACCCAAATTGTAGGTGGCGGCACCCGACGCACTACCCAAAGTCATATCAGAGGGCACACCGTTATAGGTGATGGTAGCAGTGCAGGTCTTGTTGTTTTGACGAGTCGTACAGGTCAAAATAATGTTGCTGCCACGGAACGCCTTAAAGCACTTCAAAGTACAAGTGGTAGAGCCATCTTGAACGATTTGGATGTAGTCGGATACGTTCTTGGACGACAACGCGGCACCCGAAGCCCAAGCGACAGACCAAGTCACATACTTGTCTTGCACGGAATCGGGCGTGATGACTGCGATAACCGATTGCTGGGTATAGCCACTGCCCGAATCGCCACCCGACAAATAGATAGGTGCGGTCACTTCCAGCGATACGGCTTCCAGCTCGGTGAGTTGCGTGATAGTAAGCATGTCGCCCGGCGCCACGGACTCATTCATTTGCTTGGTGGACTCACAGCCCACGAAACACAACGAAACCGAGCAGGCGACAATGACGAGAATCGTCACGATACTGATGATACTGATTGTTCTTTTCATTATTTACCTCCTTTTTATTACCATTCGCCGTCTTCCTCGACCATGGACTCACCCGAGCCGGTGGGACCTTCCTCGGTGCCCTCTACGACATACGAGAATTCACAAGTGAACTCGCCGTAATAGGCAACACCCATATAGTCACCGGGGGTTGATGTATCGACATCAATAGAATCGGGGATAGCGAAGTCATACGAGTCATCCGAGTACACAAGCATAATGCTGTTGCTTTCAGGGATGGCTTCGTCGCCCACCTGATAAGTGGGAACGTTTTGTTGATGAATACTGACGATGTACTTCTCTTGCGGTTCGGGCTCAGGCTCGGGCTCGGGTTGCACTTCGAGTTGCACACCACAAGAGTCGCAGTGGCCGTCGCCATTGACGTCACGGTGCTCAATATGCTTGTGGCAATACTTGCAATCGCCGTAGGCGTCTAGGTCATGCCCGTTGAGGCAAGCCGAATTGGTGTTGATGACAAGCATACCGCACTTGCGACATTGGAAGGTGTCAGGATCTACATCGTGGTCGGTGTAACCGCATTTGGTACATACGCAACCATCGAATTCGTGCTCGCATTCGGCACGGATTTCGTCAAGTGATTTGCCACAACCTTGACAAACGCCGTTGAATCCGTACTTGTGCGTACACTGACCGCAGTCTTGACACATACCGTTCTCGTCAATGTTTGCGTGTTCGCAAGGCGTAGCGTCCTCGGGTTGCTTGTCTTTCCTGAACGCATCTCCAACTTTGTCCGTCAAGCCTTGCACACTCTCTTTGAGAGAGTTCAGTTGCTGCTTGACACCTTCCTTGTCAAAGTTGGTGAAGCCGTCCGAGAAGAACCCGATGGCACCCACTATGCCGAATGCGACCATGCAAACGACAATGATAATGACTAAGATTTTCATAGAGCCTCCTTTTGGGAATCGCAGCCCAGGTTAGTGGGCTGCTTCCCGTTAGATTTTGCGATGCTATTTCAACAGCATCTTCAAGAGGTCTTTGTCGCAGTCCTTGTAGGGCTTGACCTTGACCTCGTACACTTCGCCGTCCTCGTCGATCGTGCGGATGGCGTAGGAGTTACCGGAGATGGTGTTGCCATTCTCACCCTGCACTTCGAAGGGGGTGATCACCAACTCGGCGCTCTGGGCGTCGCCGAACACGATGTCCAACACTTCGAAAGCCTTTTTGGATTTCTCCTTCGGCGCTAACTGAATCTTGATATCGCGGCCGCGCAAGGTGGCACGCACGAAGTATTGGTAGTAGTTGTTTCCTTTGAAGTCGAACATTTCGCGCTCGACGATGTTACTCACACTGTTTTTTGCCATGATTTTTCAACCCTCCTTGATATTGATTATTTGTTGTCGGCATTCTTGCCTTTACCCTTGACGGGTTTGCCGGCGGCTTCGGCAGCTGCGGCTGCTTTCTCGGCTTGGGCGGCAGCCTCTTGTGCTTCCTGCTCGCGCTTTTGCTTCAGCCATTGGAAAAAGTGGTACATGCCCACGTGATCGTGATTGGCCTCGAGATAACCGGCGCGAACGCCTTTTTCGTACTCGGTGAGGTCTTGACCTGCCTTGTCGCCTTCGAGATGCTTGCCTTTCTTCTTCTCGGCGTACATCTGTTCCCCAGCCTTGTGGGGATTCTTCCAACGGTTCCTGTAATTGTATCTACCCATAGTAGTCTCCTTTGCCCGTAACCAGATAGCACAGTGATTTGAGTTGATGCCCGTAAGTGCCGTTAGCAAAGCGTGATGGTATGATATTAAGTTGTAGAGTTGTGCCGTCTGAAACTGATACGACGTTCCGTCATGGGCGATTGGGGAGTGGCCACTCTTACCTTGCAAGCCGCAATCGAGAAAGGGGCGTTTCGTCAAGCACATCTTCAGTTTAGACCTTGGAAGTGTAAAAACGCCATAGACTGAATGGGTGGGAATCATACCCGATTAACACAGTTTTTGAATGGCGAAAAACCAAATTGAACGTAGTGGAATGCACTAGCACTTCACTACACGATTGTCTCAAAACGAGCCTGAATTGAATGGCGGTTATGCAGCACGAAAACCGCACCGAAAATCCATGATTTTGTATCGAATGAAAGAAAAATCACGATTGAACTAAGGATAAAATTAAATCAACTATTTGTTGACTTGCACATAAAAAGTGGTATAATGGTGATAAGGAAATGATGCACTTCCTTCCTCGATAGAGGAGAACCGCCCACTGCGGGGCTGATGGCGTCTACACGATTGGCGATTGCCAAAAGTGTTGGCGTCGTTTTTTTATGGAGGTGTGTTATGATGTTGTTATCGTTCGGCTTGATACTATTGGTCGGGTTTGTCGTGGGGTGGCTGCTCAACAAGATACGTGTACCGGGCTTGGTGGGCATGATCGTGGTCGGACTGGTTTTTGGACCCTATTGCCTCAATATCATTGATTCTTCTATCTTGGATATTTCGTCGGAGTTGCGCCAAATTGCTTTGGTGATTATTCTCACGCGTTCGGGGTTAAATCTCGACCTTAAAAAATTGCTGTCCGTAGGCACCCCCGCCTTGCTGATGAGCTTTATTCCCGCCACCTTTGAGATGGTGGGCACCATGCTCGGCGCACACTATTTGCTAAACCTTACGTGGGTTGAAAGCCTGTTGCTCGGTGCCGTGTTGGGTGCCGTGTCACCCGCTGTCGTTTCCCCGCGCATGATCAAACTCATTGAGGAAAAACGCGGTGCCGAGCACGCCGTTCCCTCTATCGTATTGGCGGGGGCATCGGTCGATGACATATATACAATCACGTTGTTTTACGCCTTCCTCGGTATCGTTCAAAACCACAAAGCCGACGCGTTGTCCATTGCCCTTGTGCCCGTTTCTATCTTACTTGGCATAGCATTGGGTATTGTGGTAGGTGTGTGCCTCTTGTTTCTCTTCCGCAAAACGCATCTGCCACTCGCCGCCAAAATGCTTATTCTTTTATCCGTTTCCCTATTGATGGTAGGGCTGGAAACCCTAGTCAAACCGTGGATAGATATATCCTCTCTACTGGGCGTGATGGTAGTGGGTATGATCCTCGCTTTCAAACATAAAGATACGGCGGAGGAGTTATCCAACGGATATAAGTCGCTGTGGACGTTTTTCGAGGTGTTATTGTTTGTGTTGATGGGTGCAGCCGTGGATTTTCGGCTTATCACATCGGTTGGTTGGCAAGCGGTGGTCGTCTTACTCATTGGTTTGTCTTTCCGCACCGTCGGCGTAATCGTGTGTATGCTGTTTGCCAAAGCCACTTGGCGAGAGCGTTTTTTTGCCGTATTCGCCTATTTGCCCAAGGCAACAGTGCAAGCCTCAATAGGGGGTATTGCGCTGTCTCTCGGATTAGACTGTGGCAGTGTGATATTACTTGTCTCGGTATTGGCTATCGTAGTCACGGCACCTATCGGCGCTTTTTTAATCGACTTCTTTGGAAAGCGGTGGCTTGTGCCTATACAAGAAACACCAGATAAATAAAAATGGGATAACTAGCGGAATCACTAATTATCCCATTGGCGGGGACGCATTACCCCGAAGAATTTACGCTACATATTCACGCGTTTGCATTACGGTGTGAACCCGTCGGCCGTCTTTACGTCGGCGATCTGCAAACATGGAATTGTAGAACTTGTCGCGTTTCGTGGTACGTGCGAAGAACACATCTCGGCTAACCACCATCGGCGTTGTGTCGTCGTCATACATAATCTCAATGTACTGACAGACGATAAAATGCTTGGTGCGATATATGTTATTCGGTGCGTCTTTGTCGTAGTCCAACTCGCTCAAATCTACGCTTACCATAGGCTACCTCCTTTATACATTGTTGTCTTCACTGTGATCGGACAAGTATTGGCATAACTGTTGACAAAACTTGGAAATGCAACTTGTCGAAACACAAAACCGGTCAGCGAGTACCTCTTGGCTCTGGTCGGTCAAATAGTACTCATAGTAGATATGCAACAATCTCAACGGCGCGTTTTTCATCAACGCATCATAATACGCTTTCAATAACTTCAATCTCTCACTGCGCACATCATCATTATGCGCATCAAAAACATCTCGATAGGAATGGTAATACTTGATTTCCATCAACTCATCTCTAACTTGCTTTTTACTCTTCATTTCCGTGTCCGCCTCCTTATAAAAATCACCGTACCCCCTTTGGTTGTATAATGCAGGATGGTCTACATCGGTGGGGCGAACACCAACAACTACGCGGAGTATTTTTCTCGTGTGTATATGATTATACCATATTTACATTGAATGTCAAGTATAAATTACAACTTATCGTTGTATTTTTCGTACACTTATTGACCTAACAGCCGTTTGATGTACGCCTTGTAACATGCCAGCGCTATAATCATTTTCTCTTGGTCGGACAATTCCTTCCACTCGGGACTATGTAACGATATAATAACGAATTCATCCATCGCGTTCACCTCCTTTGCCTTTGATACTTCCATTGTAGAACTTGGGACTGTAAAAACGCCATAGACGGAATGCACGCAAATCATACCCGACTGTACTACTTTCGGACGGCACTGTCACTTGACTTGAATTGACTAGTAAACACTAGCACATCAAAACACAAGAGAGATTATTCGCCTTGCGTCTTGGCAGTCTACCACAGTCCGCCCCGCTTCGCAATGGGTGGGTAGATTTTTTCTCTAAAGCGAAATAATCTACTGTTCCCCCTGTATCCTTGCTCGCGGTTCGGCCGGTGGTGCCTCGCCTGTGCCGCTTGGCAAATTTATATATAAGGAGTCCAAATGATGATTCGAGATAAACCAAATAGAACAGTAAATCGAAAACAAACAGATACTCAACTGACAGTTCATTCCAATGGATTCATCTTCATTCCAAAACAGGTGCAATCCGATGGGTTTTCCACCCATTCAGTCTATGGCAAAAGTACAGTCCCAAAGGGTACCATAGAAGTATAAACACAAACCACAAGGAGGTAACAATATGAAAAAAGCCGTCATTTATGCAAGGTATCGTGGAGATGCCAGCATACCCGCACAACCGTATATCGAGGAACAAATTGAAAAGTGCATGTGCTATGCGCAAGAACACGATATACAAGTCAAAAGAGTCTATACCGAGATAGAAGTATGGGGAGTACCCGCACAACCGAGAGTAATCCGCGAACAAATGATATTGGACAGCGCAAGTCACGAATGGGATACCGTACTCGTTACCGATATGGACAAGCTCGCAAGAAAACGCACTGACGCTTGGGAGTGCAAACACCGTTTAGAAAAGAACGGAGTCACCATCGAGCCCATCACTCAAAAGAACATTGCCGAGGAAATCATCATCGAACAAATCTTGATTGGCATGGAAAAGTATGAAGCAAGGAGGAAGAAATAATGCAAACAGCGGTAATCTATGCTCGCTACAGCAGCGAATCGCAAAACGAACAGTCCATAGAAGGACAGTTGCGCGTGTGTAACGCGTACGCGGAGGCGCATCATCTATTGGTTCTCAATCAATATATCGACCGCGCTATGACAGGCAGAAATGACGCCAGACCGGAATTCCAAAAGATGCTCGCGGACAGCAAAGACCACAAATTCGAGGTGGTGCTGGTCTACAAGTTGGATAGGTTCTCCCGTAACAAATACGAATCGGTCATGCACAAGAAAACGTTGAAAGACAACGGAGTGATCGTCGTATCGGCGACAGAGAACATACCCGACACACCCGAGGGCGTTATCTTGGAATCGCTTTTGGAAGGCATGAACCAATACTACTCGATGGAGTTGTCCCAAAAAGTACACCGTGGCTTGACCGAGAGTTATCTCAAAGGCAACTTTACCGGCGGGCGCATTCGCTACGGCTATAGAGTCGAAGGCAAAAAGGTGTACATCGTCGAAGAAGAGGCAGCCATTATCCGTGAGGTGTATTTCAAATACGCACAGGGATATACCGTGCCCGACATTCTTCTTTCCCTCAATAATCGCAACCTACGAAACCGAGAGGGCAACTCCTTCCACGTGAAATACCTATACGATATGCTTCACTATCCCAAATATCGGGGGTTGGTAGAACACGATGGGGTTGTCTACGACAACATATTCCCGCGTATCATAAGCGACGAGATATGGGAAAAAGTCTCACAACGACACCAAGAAGACGCGTTGGGCGTCGGCGTCAAAACAAGCAGCAACTATCTATTGTCCGGCAAGATGTACTGCGCTCATTGCTTTCATCCGCTAATCGGCATCTCTGCGCATGGTCGGCACTGCAAATACTACTATTATGCCTGTAATCGGGGCCGTCGCGTACCGAATGACTGCGAAGCGAGACCGCTCGACAGAGATACGATACACGACATAGTATTCAACACGACCTGCGCTCTCGTTGCCGACAATAATATGATCGCCGAGCTTGCTCATCTCATTATGCAAGAGCACAACCGAGCCGTGAAAGACGACTACACGTTGCAATCGCTGGAGAGCAGGTTGCAAACAGTAAAGCGTGCGATGGAGAATTTGTTGCGTGCCATTGAGTCGGGCATCATCACCGAGCAAACGAAAGCGCGTATGGAAGAACTGCAAGAACAAGCACAACGCTTGCAGCTGGAAATCAACGTGGAGAAGATACGGGTACGCCCCGACCTCGAAACCATTGATGTCGTGGACTTCCTGCGATCGCAATTCTTTGGCGAAACGCAAGACGACGAGATACGAAAAGCGTTGCTGAAAACTTTTATCTACACGATAATACGCGATGACAACAAGATAACGATAGTGTACAACTTCCGCAATGATTACAACCCGACGAAAATCAAGCGAGAGGAATTGGAAACGCTACTACATATAGCAGAACAAAAAGGGGTGGTCTTCAAAAAGGCCACCTACTTTTTTACTCCAGACCGCTTCGGAGTACAAATATCCTACAATCCGTCGGCGTAAGCCGATGCCATAGCTCGTGTCATGTCTGCTTGATGCTATATCCTCCTTCCCCCTACGGGGGTTTTCTTTTTTGTACAGTCTAGCACATTGAGCCACCACTGCCAAAGGGCAATTCTTGTCCCCTTGGGAGTTCCCCCTTTGTTGTGGCGTCTCAACGCGCTCGGGGGCGCCTGTACCGAAAACCATTCGGAAGGAGGATTAGATATGTATATCAGTTATTCAGCAGACACCTACGACACTTTGAGTTATGGCATCATCTCGTTCCGCCCGTGGGAACGTGAATGCGCGCTCGCGGTTGCAGAGCAAATCAAAAACGTCTTTTGTCTACCCAACAATATCGACGAAGACGACGGTGAAGTGTATTTCGAGATTGACGATAGGCACCTGTTTTACGGTGAAATCAAGCCGTATTTCTTCAAAGCCGTGTCGGCGTTCTACGACAGAAAACGCGAAGAAAAACGATTGGCAGAATTGGCAGCCAAAGAGGTAGCAAAGAACACCAAGCAGGACGAAACGCCCGTGGATTAAAGTGCTTGCGTTTACTAGCAAATGCTAGCAAATCATAGTACAACCATATCGCTACACGAACCGCTTGAAACCCGATGTTGAGGAATTGTCCCCCGGCATCGGGCTTTTTTATGGTGCGTGCAACAACCTATGCCTATAGAATAAAGTGATAGTGAAGTGCTGATAAAGTGCGACCGAAATGCTACAGTTTTCCGATGACGTATTGCCCATTTCAAGTACACTGACAGCGCGTTCCGCCAAAAAGCCTAAAGCATAATCACCCTTGGGGCACCACCAAGCAACCTTTGCAACCGAAGGTTGCTTTTTTTATGCCCCGCGACGGTCTGCGCTCTGCGCAAGACGGTGCGAGGGCATAAAAAAGCGAGTGCCTTTAGGCACGGAAGGTTGCTTGGTGGTGACGGAACCCTTGGGGCAAGGCAGGACAGTCTTGAGCGTAGCGAAAGGCTTGTACTGCTATCACGGTTATCCTTGTACGAATGCAATGAGCGTAAAATACGATGGTGCAGGCCCCCACTGGGGAGGGACAGGACGGTTACGAGCGTAGCGAGGAACTCGCCCTGCTATCACGGATATCCTTTCGCAAGACGGTGCGAAAGCATAAAAAAAGGACTCGCGCAAGTTAATCCCCAACTGCATGACCGGTTGGCAACTATTAACGCAAATCCCTCTTAACCCAAGTGTAGTCCGCGTTTTGGAAAATGTCAACAAAAAAGTTTACGCACGATTGCCAGATAGCGCTTCCACCTCGCGTTGGACGTCTTCGGGGTTTTTGACGTTGACGAAATAGATATTTTCGCCGCCCTTGCCCGCAAAGGTCAGGGTGCCGAAGCCAAACGCATTCTTCTTGACGAGAATCTTTTCGACGGTGGCGAGGTCTTTCTCTTTGAACGCGTCTTTGGGCCACAGGCATTTAACGACGAGGCGGCGGTCGGTCACTACGTACTCGGTGGCCGCGAACTGCTTGGTGTCCCGAATAGCCTTGATGAGCGGAATGAAGAAAAACCAACAAAACAGCACGCCGACCACCCAAGACCAAAACAAGGGCGTTTTGCTTCTTTCGGGCGTCAATACCACCCGCTCGCCCGCCTGCAACTTCTCGTTTTCGATAATACCCATAGTCACTCCTTGTCAAATTCATCCGACGCTCACGCACATCGTTCGCTCTTCTTAGATTATACAACTATTTTTCGCCGAAATCAACACCGTATGCTTGCGTTTTTTGCGCGTTTCGCCTATAACTGTATCAAAGGAGATAGTTATGAGATTCTACGTAGTCGCCGACGTACACGGATTTTATACCCCTATGATAGAAGCCCTCGCCCAAGCGGGTTATTTTGACTATGCTGGAGAGAAAAAACTCCTGATGTTGGGCGACCTATTGGACAGAGGCAAAGAGACGGTAAAAATGCAGGACTTCGTCTACGACCTCCTTATGAAAAACGAAGTCATTTTGGTGCGCGGCAACCACGAAGACCTTTTGGAGGACTTGGTGGACGATCTCGCCGCCTATGCCGAATTGGGATTGCATTATACCCACCACTATCGCAATCGCACGGTGCAGACGGTCGCCGACCTCTGCCGCTGTTCGGTAGGCACTATGATCGAAGAGCCCTATCAAATACGCTCGCGTATGCGTCAAACCCCGTTCATGCGGATCGTGATGCCCGAAATGCACGACTACTACGAGACCGAACACTATGTGTTCGTCCACGGTTGGATACCCATGATCGACCTCTCCTCCATAGGACAGCACGGACAATTCCTCTACGACCCCGCCTGGCGCGACGCCACCCTCGACAGGTGGAACAAGGCGCGTTGGTACAACGGCATTGACGCAGCGCGGGCGGGCATACTCGTACCCGACAAGACCGTGATATGCGGGCATTGGCATTGCTCGTACGGGCACTTCCTCGACGGCGCGCCCGAAGAGTTCGGAGCGGGAGCGGATTTCTCCCCCTATCGGGCTGACGGCGTCATCGCCATCGACGCGTGCACGGCACTATCGGGCAAGGTAAACGTGCTGGTCGTGGACGACTGACAATATTTTCATTTCGCACGCCGTTTTTTCATTTTTTGGTGAGTAAAACGGCGTTTTATTTCGTTATATAGTCGAATACCCGTCGCCATCTCGACTTGATTTGACGATAAGACTGTGGTACAATCTATTCGTAGCCGTACCGTACGGCAAAGGAGATAGAAATGAAACGCTTTTTCCGCATACTCTTGTCCCTCGCGCTCATTGGCAGCCTATTGTGCGCCGCCGTGGCCTGCACCACGCCCGCAGAGGCCGGCGTCGTGCGGCTGTCCGCGTCCACCACGGCCCTGAACAAAGTCAACTACGCCGCCTCGGGCGACGCGACCGCTTCGACCGACGAAGCGTTCCGTACTAAACTCTCCGACTTCTCGGCCAAACTCTACGCCTTGTGCGCCGAGGGTGCGGAGGACGACTACGTCTTCTCTCCCCTCTCGGTCTATATGGCGACGGCCATTCTGTACAATTTGGGCGACGAAGCCATCAAAGCGGATATTCGCGCGCTCTTCGGTATGAGCGATGCGGAGATCGCCAAAACGGGCGACCTCTTTATGGGCCTCATCAACGAGCGATACGAGGGCGTAGGCAAGGGCACGTTGGTCACCAAGGTGGACGTCAACAACTCCATTTGGCTGGACAACGCGCTGACGACCAACCAAACAGCGTTGGATCGCATCGCCGAGGCGCTCTATTGCCGCGCCTACCGCACCCCCTTCGCGGACGACAACAAGCAGGCCAACAAGGATATCCGCGCCTTCATCAAGCAAATGACGAGGGGGCTTATCGACCAAGACTTCGGCCTCACGGCGGACACCCTGCTCGCCATCGTCAACACCCTTTATTTCAAAGACCTGTGGAACTTCGACAGCCGCGATTTGGCGACGGAAACGCGCACCTTCCACGCGCCCGCCGAGGACAAAGAAACCGAATTCCTCATCGGCAAATATACGAGCGGCACGGTGCAAGAGACGGACTCTGCCACCTATTTCTATACCACCACCGACGCGGGCTACCGCTTCAAATTGATACTGCCCAAAGAGGGGCGCACCCTTGCCGAAGCGATGAGCGCGCAGTCGCTCGCCCAAATCAACGCCACCACCGACTACGGCGCCCGCAAAGGCGACGTCAACTACGAAACCCGTTGCATCTTCCCCTCTTTCCGCGTGGAGAGCGATACGCCCCTGAAAGATATTTTGGAACACAATCACTATTTGCCCACGGCGTTCAACGGCTTTGGCTCCGACCTCACCGACCAACCCCTCGCCGTGTCGGACATCAAGCACAAGGTTGTGCTTAACGTAGACAAAAAAGGCGTGGAAGGCGCGGCCGTCACCATTATTGCGATGAAGAACGCTTCGGCGGGAATGTTCGATACCGTACGCGCCGACTTCGTGTTGGATCGCCCATTCGGCTTCCTCGTCACCGATCGTGAGGGCGTGGTACTCTTCTCGGGTCAAATCGTCACCCCATGAGCCTCACGAACCATGCGCACGTAGTTACGCCGCCACGTTCGACGCCAACGAAAAAGGGTTCTTTCTCTCATAGAAAGAACCCTTTCTATTCTCACCGCAACGCACGCCGAAGCGTGCAATTCACGATACCCAAAGGGTATCAATTCACGACCGCAGGCCAATTCACGCCGCAATTAGCGGCAATTCACTCTACCACCGTAACTCGCCATAGGCGCACTTCACTCAAGGCTATGCCTTGAACTTCACCGCGAAGCAACTTCGCTTTGCCAAAGGCAAAACTTCACTCGCTCGCTACATCGCGCGGATAATTTCGTCGATGCGACGAGCGCACTTGCGGCATTCCTCTTCTTTCCATCCTTTGGTGGTCATGGCCGCCAAACCCACGCGCACGCCCGACGCCTCGCGGGGCGAACGCTTCTCGTTGGGAATGCAATTCTTGTTGAGGGTGATGCCGTGCTTGTCCAATTCATCCTGCACCATGCGCCCCGAAATCGAGGGGAACTTCTTGGACAAGTCGATGAGGAACAGGTGATTGTCCGTGCCGCCCGTCACCACGTCGTAGCCCATCTTGAGAAACTCGTCGCACATGGCCGCCGTGTTTTTGACGACCTGGTGAATGTAGTTGCGATATTCCTCTGTGCACGCTTCGCACGCCGTCACGGCCTTGGCAGCCACCACGTGTTGCAAACCGCCCCCCTGCATACCGGGGAAGACTGCGGAGTCCACTTTGCGCGCCAATTCGGGACGGCAGAACACCAAGCCGCCACGCGTGCCGCGCAAGGTCTTGTGAGTAGTCGTGGTCACTATGTCGGCCAAGCCGAAGGGGCTGGGATGGTCGCCCGCGACCACCAAACCCGCGATATGCGCCATATCCACCATGAAGTAGGCGCCCACCTCTTTGGCCACCTCGGCGAAGCGGGCGAAGTCGATGATGCGGCTGTAAGCCGACGCACCCGCCAAGATGAGGTTGGGCTTGCACGCCAACGCTTTGGCGCGCATATCCTCGTAGTCGATGACGCCCTCGTCGGTGACGCCGTAGAACACCATCTTGTAGGTCTTGCCGCTGAAGTTGACCGCGCTGCCGTGCGTGAGGTGACCGCCGTTGTCCAGACTCATAGAGAGAATGGTGTCGCCGGGATTGAGCACGGCCATATACGCGGCCATATTGGCCTGCGAACCGCTATGCGGTTGCACATTGACGTGATAATCGGTGCGGAACGCCTTTTGGAACATATACCGAGCGTACAACTCGATATAGTCGATATTTTCACAGCCGCCGTAGTACCTGCCGGTGCTACCCGTATGCACGTAATCGGGAAACTCCTTTTGGAACGCCTCGACGGACGTCCGCTCGGGATAGCCCTCCGCGTACTTGTTGGTGAGAACCGAACCCGCCGCCCGCAAGACGTCCTGCGACACGAAGTTCTCGCTTGCGATCAATTCGACGAAGTTCTTTTGTCTGTTTTCCTCTCTCTCGATGGCTTGAAAAATCTTCTCTTTCAAAGTATTCCTCCCCACGCGTTGGCGCGCTTGTTTTCCGTAAGTAATTATTATTATACCCGATTGAAAAGGGCCGTGTCAACACGAATAGCCCCGTATCGCCCTATTTCTCTCGCTTTTATCCGCCCAATATGCGCCGATAGCGTTTCTCGAGCAAAGTCACCTTCCGCACGTACTCCCTCGTCTCGCGGTAGGGAATATCCTCTATGCTTATCCCTTCCGCAAGCCACGCGCGCACCGCGTTTTCGCCCGCGTTGTAGGCGGCGAATACCCATTCGCCCTCGAACTTGCCGCCGAGATACGCGAGGTATTTGGCGGCGACGGTCAAATTGTACTCCGCATCGTACAGCAGGGCCTCGTCGTATGCTAACCCCGCCCTTTTCGCCACCCATTCGGCCGTGGCGGGCATCAACTGCGCGATGCCTTTCGCCCCCGCTTTGGATCGGGCCTCGGGATCGAATCCGCTCTCGGCGTTGGCCACCGCCAACAGCGTAGAGGCGTTCACCCCTTCCGCTTGGGCGACTTCGCGAAAGAGCGGCTCGTATCGCCGAACGCTACGCATATACAAAGGCGGCACGCAACAAACACAAACGGCGACCGCCACCGCGCACACCGCCACGCAAGCCACCGCGATCACCCAAAACCGTACTGTCATGCTAATAGTATGATGGTAGCCGCCCCCAATATTAACGAAAAGCGCCCTCGACCACAGCCGAAGACGCTTATTCTCTCGCTTAACGGGCTTTACGCGCCGTACTCTCGGCGCAATGCGGCATAACGCTCGTCCACTTGACGCAATAGGTCTGCCGTCGTGCCGTCGTTCGCCACGATCACGGCGTCCGCGGGGGCAAGCCCCCCTTGGGTTTGCGCCGCCATCATTCGCTTGGCCTCCTCTTCCGTCCAGCCTCCGCGCGCCAAAACGCGCTTCAACTGCTCGTCGGGGGCGCACACTACGTGCCAACTCTCGTCCATTCGGACGAAATCGGGCACGTACACGGATATTTCGACGAACCATAGACCACTTTCCGCACGCCGTTCTATGATTTGGGCTATCCTCGGGTGCGCGATGGCGTTCAACGCAAGGCGATTCTCGTCGCTTGCAAGCACCCACCGCCGCAGAGCGGCTTTGTCCAACCGCCCCTCTCGAACGGCCTCGGGACACACCGCCGCCACCGCCTCGAGATAAGCGGCGTCTTGGGGCAACTGCGCGTTGATCTTGTCCGCGTCCAACACGTTGGCGCCCGCTTCGGCGAGGTGCCGCAGCACGGTGGACTTGCCGCACCCCATACCGCCGTATATACCCACTCTATATCTCATTTCGCTTCCACCCAATTATCGCCCACGCCGACCGACGCGACCAAAGGCACCTTCAAGTCGTACACCGATTCCATCTCCTCTTTGAGAATGGCGCGCACGCGGTCTACCTCGGCCTCGGGCGTATCGATCACCAATTCGTCGTGCACCTGCAATATCATTTTGGCCCGCAACCCCTCGGCTTGCAACCGACGGAACACCTTGATCATGGCGATCTTGATGACGTCGCTGGCCGTACCCTGCAAGGGCGTGTTCATGGCCACTCTTTCGCCGAACGCACGCACGTTGTACACGGCGGAAGTCAACTCGGGAATGGAGCGCTTGCGCCCCGATAAGGTGGTGACGTACCCCTGTTTTTTGGCCACTTCCACCACGTCGTGCATATATTTGGCCACGCCGGGGTACAACTCGAAATACTTTTCGATAAACTGCTTTGCTTCCTTGACGGACACGCCGATATTCTCGCTGAGGCCGTAGTCGCTGATGCCGTAGATGATGCCGAAATTGACGGCCTTGCACGAACTGCGCATCTCGGGCGTCACCTCGTCGATGGGCACGCCGTACACCTTGGCGGCGGTGGCCGCGTGGATATCCTGCCCCTCGCGGTAGGCCTCCAGCATATTGGCGTCCTCGGAGAAGTGCGCCATCAGGCGCAACTCTATCTGTGAGTAGTCGGCCACGACCAGTCGATTGCCATCCGACGCCACGAACGCCTTGCGGATCTGCTTGCCCTCGGGGGTGCGCACGGGGATATTCTGCAAATTCGGCTCGGTGGAAGACAGCCTGCCCGTCGCGGTCAACGCCTGCTTGAACACGGTGTGCAAGCGATGGTTGGCGTCCAAAAGGGGCAGCAGCCCCGACACGTAGGTGGACTGCAATTTGCTTATCTTCCTATATCTTAGGATATAGGGCACGATGGGGTGCAAGAGAGAAAGGTGCTCCAACTTGTCCGCGCCCGTCGAACGCTTTTTGTCCGTGGGAAGCCCCAGCTTGTCAAATAGCACCACGGCCAACTGTTTGGGCGAGTTGAGGTTGAACTCCTCCCCCGCGAATTGGTAGATATCCTTGCTTATCTCGCTGATTTCGGCGCCGAATTTGTCGCCCAACGCCTTCAGTACGTCCACGTCCACCTTGAAGCCCGCGCACTCCATATCGTACAATATGGGCATCAAAGGCAATTCGATATCCCGATAGACGTGCACCACGGAAGCCTCGGCAAGTTTTTGCATAATGCCGTCGTAGACGACGAGCAAAGCCGACGCCGCCCATTCGGCCGTGTATCCGTAGTATTCCAACAAATCCTCGCACTTGCCGAAGGCGCGGTTGGCGTCCAGCACGTACGAGGCCAGGCTGACGTCCTCGGTGGGGAACGCGCCGCAATACTCGCGGAATTGGTAGTAGGTTGCCTTGCCGTCGAACAGCACTTTGGTCACCTTGTCGTCCGCAAGGACTTCGGCCAACGTGCGCGCCACGGTTTCGGTATCCAATTCGGCGAACATATCGTCGCCTATTTTCACGACGTACTCTTTGCCGTCGCCCGTGGCGAAATGCCACGTGCCGTCCACTTGCACCAACGCGAAACGCGCGGCGTTTTTGGCCCGGGCCAACGCCCCTTCTAGGGCCGCTTTGTCCGCTATTTCCACTCTGTCGAACGTGACGTCCGCCACGGCGGGCGCACCATCTTCAAAAGTAAATCTATCCGTCAATTTTTTGAATTCCAACGAGCGCATCAAGGTCTGCGCTTCGGCAGGAAATACGCCGTTCACTTTGCAGTCGGCCACCGTAATCGTCAAAGGTACCTCGCGGCAAATGGTCGCCAAATCGCGCGAGAAATAGGCGTCTTGCTTCCCTTCCGCCAATTTTTCTTGCAACTTGCCCTTTATTTCGTCGATATGCGCGTACACGCCGTCCAGACTGCCGTACGCTTCGATGAGGGACTTGGCTGTCTTTTCGCCTACGCCCGCCACGCCCTTGATATTGTCCGAACTGTCGCCCATCAACCCTTTGAGTTCGGGCACCTGCCAAGGCTCCAATCCGTCCTCTTTGAGCCGCTCGGGCGTGTAGGCGATCACGTCGGTGATGCCCTTCTTGGTGTGCAATACGGTCACTTTGTCGCTCACCAACTGCAAAACGTCCTTGTCGCCCGACACCACGACGACGGGCATATCGGCCTCTTTGGACAAAGTGCCCAGCACATCGTCCGCTTCGTACCCCGCCAACTCCACGATATGGAGGCGCATCGCCGTCAACAACTCTTTGAGGAGAGGTATCTGCGCGCGCAATTCGTCGGGCATAGGCCGCCTGCCCGCCTTGTACTCGGCGTACAATTTGTGGCGGAAGGTAGGAGCGTGCACGTCGAAGGCGCAGGCGATATGCGTGGGCTTCTCCTCGTCCAACAACTTGGCGAGCATAGCCATAAACCCGTACACGCCGCCCGTGGCCACGCCGTCCGCCGTCCGCAAAGACGGCATGGCGTAGTACGCCCTATTGACCAAACTATTGCTATCCAACAGTAACAGTTTCATAGTAGACCTCGCATCGTTTTCCTAATTATACCCTATTTGTTTATAAAATACAAGCCAACCCGCGCAAAGTTGTGGCGTAGGTTGGCTGTTTTCCCACGTTCTTATCGTTCGGTACGACCGAAACGAACGTGGCGTGCGCGCAAAAAAATATCGGGATTTATGACGAGTGCATATTCGGTGCGCTTGCGCGCCCACGCACGCCCGAAGGCGATGCCGCCCGTGGCAAGTGCAAATTGCTTATTTCTTCACACGCTCCATATAGGCGCCGTCACGCGTGTCCACGCGAATGTAGTCGCCCTCGTTGACGAACATAGGCACCTGGATCTTGTAGCCGGTCTCCAACGTGGCGGGCTTGGTGCCGTTGGTGGCGGTATCGCCGCGCACGGCGGGCTCGCAAACGGTGATTTGCAGCACGACGAAGGTCTCGGGCTCCACCAAGAACGCTTTGCCTTTGTAGAAAGACACGGTCACGTTGCTTTGGTCGACGATGAAATTCAACGCGTCTTGGCAAATGTCGTAGTTGAGGGGGATGAGGTCGAAGGTCTCCAGATCCATGAAGTAATAGAACTCCCCGTCGGTGTAGCTGTATTGCATGTCTTTGCGCTCGATAAGCGCGGTCTCGAATTTATCGGTGGGGTTGAAGGTGCGCTCCAACACGGCGCCGGTCATGACGTTCTTGATCTTGGTACGCACGAACGCCGCGCCCTTGCCGGGTTTGACGTGTTGGAAGTCGACGATGGTCATCACGTTGCCGTCCAACTCGAAAGTAACGCCTTTTCTAAAATCACCTGCTAAAATAAATCCCATAATATGCCTCCTATAATATTATCAAGTTTTTGTTGCAACGGCTGAGCAACTCGGGACTGTCGCCCATGTACAGCAGATCCTCTATGCGGACGCCGAACTTGCCGTTGATATATACGCCGGGCTCGATGGTGTAGGTCATGCCCTTGGCGATGATATCCTTTGTTTTCGTATTCAGGAAGGGCGTTTCGTGGATGTCGATACCCACGCCGTGCCCCAAACTATGCGTAAAATATTTGCCCAAGCCGACCGACTCGAGGTAGTCGCGGGCCACTTTGTCCAAGTATTGCGCGCTGACGCCCGCAAATCCCGCCTCGATGCCCATCTTGTTGGCGGTGAGGACGTGATGGAACACGGTCTTGTATTCCTCGCCGGGGTCGCCCAAACAGAAGTTGCGCGTGATATCAGAGCAATAGCCGCCCACCTTGGTACCGAAGTCCAACGTGACCATATCGCCTTTTTGCAAACGGCGATGGCCTGGGTGGCCGTGCGGAAAAGCGGTGTGATCGCCGAAGACGCATATCGTGTCGAAGGCTATGCCTTCGCCGCCCGCTTTGATATACTCGTATTGCAGTAGGTAGGCCACTTCCAACTCGGTCATACCCTCTTTGACCTGCCCCAAGAGATTGTCGAATGCGACGTCGTTCGCCTTGGCGGCGCGGCGAATACAATCCATCTCCTTGTCCGTCTTGACCGTGCGGCAAGCGGCCAACGCCGCCGAACAGTTGACGAACGCGACCGCGGGCAAGCGATCCGCGACGGCTTGGAAGCCGCTCTCCACCAAGTAGTCCATCTCGACGCCCAACTTCTTGACGCCGTGCGCCGCTATGTCTGCGGTGATGGTGTCGAAATCGGTGCAACGCACGTCTTTCAAATCGAAGTCAACGGGAATGACCGCTTTGGCCTCGGCGGTGTAGCGCGCGTCGGTGTAGTAGACGGCGGCGTCCTCGTACATCACCAAGACGCACTCGGGGTTGTTGTACCCCGCGAAGTAGAAGGTGTTGGTCGGCGAATTGACGAGTATCGCGTCAACGCCCAAATCGCGTAAAACTTTTCCTAACATAAGCCACCTCTTCGTTGCCGTTTTCCTACATTTCTAAGTATAAATTATAATTGAATATTTTGCAAGATTTTTTTCACGTTCTCGCTCGATTTCGGCGATTTTTCTGCCTTTTCCGCGCTAATTCGCCCGCGTACCGAGGCATTTGAGGTAGATATCCTTCATCAAGCGGGCGTCCGCGCCTTGCGTGCCCGCCGATTCGCTGACGATATACGGCGTCATACCGTACTCCACCATTACCTCGGCCAACGGCTCGAATTCGGGGCCGTACACGGTATCGGCCATCGTCAGGTGGCACTTCTCCCCTTTGTCGGTGTATTCGATCTTGGAGAAGTGGACGTGCATATTCTTCACGCGGTCCCAATCGAGCGCTCGGCCGAACGCGTCCACCACGCGCTTGAAATCGTCCACGGTCTTGAGCGAACCGCCCTCGCGCGCATTGACGTGACCGAAGTCCACGCAGGGCACGAATATCCGGTCGATGCGGCAAAGGTCTGCCACTTCCTCGACCGAGCCGAGTTGATTTTGCTTGCCCATCGTCTCGGGACAGACCAAAAAGTCGTCCAATCCGCTCCGGTGCAATATCTCCGCCAATTCGGCCACGTTCTTCTGCATATCGGCCACCGCCTCGGCTCTGTCGCGCTTGAGGGGGGAGCCGGGGTGAAACACGCAACGCTTTGCCCCCATCAATCGGGCGGCTTCCAACGAGGCCGTCACGTAGCCGAAACTGTTTTCTATTTTCTCCCGCTCGGGGTTGGCGAAATTGATAAAATACGGCGCGTGCACGCTGATTTCGATATTCTTTTCGGCAAACGCCGCGCCTATGGCGCGGGCGGTATCTTCGCCTATACGCACGCCCTTGCCGAAGGAGTACTCGAAGCAATCGAGCCCCAACGCCTCTACGTACTTGGGCATATCCACCGTGCCTTTATATGCGGGGTTTTGTGTAAAATCTTCGGGTGTACCGCTCGGGCCGAATTTAATCATATACGCCTCCCATCATTCGTTCCGCCTCTTGGCAATCTTTCTCTATCTGCGCCGCCAATTCTTCCTTGGTGGCAAACGTCCGTATATCCCTGAGTCTTGCGTGCAATCGCACCTTTATCTCCTGCCCGTACAAGTCCCCTTGATAGTGCAACAGATAGCACTCCACGTTGACGCTCATATCTCCCAAGGTCGGGTGCGTACCCACATTGCACACGGCGAGATACCATCGGTCGATGACATACACCCCCGCAAGGTACACGCCCATAGCGGGCGTTTGACAATAGGGGTTCAAAGGGAAGTTGGCCGTGGGAAATCCCAACTTGGCGCCGTCCGCTCTGCCGTGCGTCACCGTGCCGACGAGGGTATAGGTGCGGCCGAGGTATGCGGAAACTTTTTGCATATCCCCCGCCTCGAGCGCTTTGCGAATGCCGAACGTGCCGATTTTCAGCCCGCCGTGGTCTTTGAGCAAGGGAAAAGCGCGAAACGCCACGCCGTGCGCGGCGCAATAACTCTGCAACTCCTCGATGCCCGCCACCGCGTTTTTGCCGAAGCGGAAGTCCTCTCCGCACACGATGAGCGCGGGATTCGCCCGCATCAGCAAGGCAAAGAAGGCCTTGGGCGACAGCCCGAGATGGGCGCGGTCCGCCCGCATACTCACCACGTATCGCACGCCGTATTTCTCGGCGTAGTGCATACGGCTTTCCCACGTATAAATGGGCAAAGTTTCCAGCCCCAACGCGCCGTATAAATCCCCTTCGAACGTAAACATGGCAGGCACGTAGCCGCTCGCCGAAACGGCGGACAGCAACATTTGATGCCCCAAGTGGAAGGTATCGAAATAGCCCAAGGCAAGCGCCGTCTTTTTGGCAATATCCGCGTGTTCGATATCTACAATCTGCATATTACTTTCAAAACGTCATCTTGGGAGTGCCCGATGGCGTAAGGCACGCCGCCGAGGTCTATCCGCGCGTATGGCTGGTCGATATGGATGGGGTACGGTACCCCGTTTTCTACGTTTTTGCGATACGTTTCGGGCACGTCGTACACCGCGAGATCACGCGCGAACGCCGCAAGGGGCACGAACCCGTTGGCCAAATCTTTTTCTACATCCGACAGGGCGACGGCGCCCTCTATCCCGAACTCACCCGAACGGGTGCGCACCAACTTTTTCATATAGCCTACCGTGCCCATAGCCCTCGCCATATCGCGGCAAATCGAGCGAACGTAGCACCCCGCCGAACAAGTGATATCGAAGGTAAACTCGCTAGCGTTGTGCGCTACCGGGTCTATCGACCAAACGGTCACTTCGCTTTGGGGTAAGTCCACGTCTACGCCCTGCCGCGCCAAATCGTACGCGCGACGGCCGCCAACGGACTTTGCGCTGTAGGCGGGCGGCGTTTGGCGTATAACGCCCACCTGTGACCGTGCGGCCGCCAGCACGCGCTCTGCGTCCTCGACGCGTTCGCCCGTCGCCGTCACGCGCCCCGCTCTATCCAACGTATCGGTCTCCTCGCCCCACACGAACGTGGCGCGGTAGGTCTTGCGCTTGTCGAGCATATAATTGAACAATTTGGTGGCATTGCCCACGGCGATGGGCAAAACGCCCTCCGCCACGGGGTCCAACGTGCCCAGATGCCCCACCTTAAAACGCACGCCCGTCTTGGTGCGCAAAATACCGCGCAACTTGACGACCACGTCCGACGAAGTCATATCAGGGGTTTTGTACACGTTGTAAAATCCGTTCACCGTTCCCTCCGTCAATCGGGAAGTTCTTTGCCGATGGCCTCGAGCAGCATATCAATCACGATGCCCTCGGACCCGCTCAACTGACAGCCCGCCGCACAGAAGTGCCCGCCGCCGCCGAAGGTATTGCACACGTTAGCGGCAGACACGGGTTTTTTGCTGCGGACGCTTATCTTGTAGCGTTCCTTATCTATCTCCACCATGCTCACGGCCAACACGATTTCTTCCGCGCGCATTATCTCGACCAACGGCCCCACCAGGTCGGCCGTGGTCACCCCGTATTTCGCCATCAATTCGCGTGTAAACACGATGACGGCCACGCGATTGCCGAAGGCATATAATGCCTTTGCGTACGCTTCCGAACGGGCGCGGATAAACTTCAAACTCTGTTTGCGCAACTGCTCGTAGCATATCCGCTCGTTGTCGATGCCGTAGGCCAGCAACTTGGACGCCACGTAATGCGTGTGTTCGTCCACGGACGAATAGCTGAAGCCGCCGCTATCGGTCACCAACCCCGTATACAGACATTCCGCCACCTCTTTATCGATATACGACAGGTAATATTCGGCCAAAAAATCGTACATATTTTCGGTGTTGGCGGCGCGCTCCACCACGTAGTCGACTTCCGTCATCAAATCGTGATTGAGATGGTGATCGATGCACACCGTATGACGGGCGGCTTTTACCGTGCGGCTCGCCTGCCCCAGCATATTGGGGCTGGCCACGTCCACGCAAAAGGCCAAGTCGTACACGCGATCCAAGTCGCCTTTCGCAAAAATGTCAGCGTTGGGCAACGCTGACAAATCTTCGGGCAATGCGTGTTCGCATACGCTGACCACGTCTTTCCCCACGCGGCGCAACACGGCAACGAGCGCCAACGCGCTCCCGACCGTATCTCCGTCGGGATTGACGTGCGACACAACGGCCACCGTTTTGGCTTTGTCTACCAATCGTTTAATTCTCTCCATCGTCCTCTCCTTCGGTTTTGATGGTCGCCGTGGCCTCGTCGATGATTTTACTCATGTGTGCGGCGTAGGCGATGGACGTGTCGTGAATAAAGGTCAAGGCGGGCAAGGTGCGGATCTTCACCCTCGTCTTCAACAGTTGACGGATAAAGCCCGCGCAATGGTTGAGCCCCTCGAAGGTTTCCTCGGCTTTGGCGGGGTCGCCCATATAACTCACGTACACTTTGGCATATTTCAAATCCGCCGTCGTGCGCACTTCCATCACCGTGAGCAAACTGCCGTCCACACGGGGATCGTTCAATTCGTGCAGCACGATCAGACTGATTTGATGACACAATTCACTATTAACTCTATCTATATTCATATCCTTGTCAATTCTCTATTTGCTCCATCACGTAGCACTCGATCACGTCGCCCACTTTGATATCGTTGTAGCGCTCCAGACCGACGCCGCACTCGAAGCCCTGCATGACCTCTTTCACGTCGTCTTTCACGCGGCGCAGGCTCTGCAACTTGCCCTCGTAAATGACCACGTTGTCACGCAGCAAGCGCACGCCCGCGTTGCGCTCTATCTTGCCGTCCGTCACGTAGCAGCCGGCGATGGTGCCCACCGAACTGATGTGGAAAACGTTGCGCACTTCGGCGTGTCCCAAGAGGTTCTCGCGGAACTTGGGCGCGAGCATACCCTTGAGGGCCATGTTGATATCGTCGATGACGTCGTAGATGATGCGGTAGTTGCGGATCTCGACCTGCTCTCTCGTCGCCGCCAATTTGGCTTTGGCGTCGGGACGCACGTTGAAGCCTATGATGATGGCCGACGAAGTGGCGGCCAACACGACGTCCGACTCGTTGACGGCACCCACGCCCGAGTGAATGATGCTCACCTTCACTTCTTCGTTGGTCAGCTTCTTCAACTCCTGCGACAGTGCTTCCACCGAACCTTGCACGTCGGCTTTGATGATGAGGTTGAGTTCCTTCATCTTGCCCTCGGTCATCTCTTTGAAGATATTTTCAAGGTTGTTATTGGTGCGTTTCAAGCGCTCGGCGCGCTCCTTGATCTTGCGCTCCTCGGCGATGGAACGAGCGAATTTCTCCTCCACCACCACGCATTGATCGCCCGCGTTGGGCACCGAGTCGAAGCCCAGCACGGACACGGGGATAGAGGGACCGGCTTGCTTGACGCTGTTGCCCTTGTCGTCGAGCATCATCTTGATCTTGCCGGTCACGGCGCCCGCCACCACGAAGTCGGACACGTGCAGCGTGCCGTTTTGCACCAGGATAGTGGCCACCGAGCCGATATTCTTGTCGAGACGCGCTTCCAAAATGGTACCCGTGGCGGGCACTTTGGGATTGGCCTTGAGGTCGTTGATTTCGGCCACGAGAATGATATTCTCCAACAGCGTGTTGACGCCTTCGCCCGTCTTGGCCGACACGGGGATACAAGGCACTTCGCCGCCCCACTCTTCGGGCACGAGGTCGTATTTCATCAAGTCGGTCTTGACGCGGTCGACGTTGGCGCCCGGCTTATCGATCTTGTTGATGGCCACGATGATGGGCACTTTGGCCGCCTTGGCGTGGTTGATACTCTCCACGGTCTGCGGCATGATGGAGTCGTCGGCCGCCACCACGATGACGGCTATGTCGGTCACCATAGCGCCGCGGGCACGCATGGTCGTAAAGGCTTCGTGGCCCGGGGTGTCGATGAAGGTGATCTTCTTGCCGTGCAGGCGAATGGTATAGGCGCCGATGTGCTGGGTGATACCGCCCGCTTCGCCCGACGCCACGTTGGCTTGACGAATGTAGTCCAACAGGCTGGTTTTACCGTGGTCGACGTGACCCATAATGGTCACGACGGGCGCGCGGGTCACGAGTTGCGACTCGTCCGCCACCTGCGTTTGCTCGATATAGGCGTTGAGTTTGTCCTCCAAGGTCTCTTCCAATTTGAGTTCCAAGGTCACGCCGAAGTCGATGGCCAACAGTTCCGCTTGCTCGAAGTCGATGCTGTCGTTGATGGTCTTGAATTCGCCGAGCATCAACAGTTTCTTGACGATCTCGCTGGCGGGGCGACCGATCTTCTCGGCCAACGTCTTGATGGGCACGGGGTCCACCGACACCACGGCGTACTCGATCTTGGTCGTTTCGCGCGTTTCCACCGTCTTGTTGGTGCGCTTTTTGAAACGTCTTTGCAGTTCGGCCTCGGACACCTCTTCCACGCCCTCTCTGCGGGCTTTGCGGCGCTTGTCTTCGCCCTCTCTGTCCTGCATATTGTTGTTTTTGCGTTGGTTTTGCTGCCCGCGCGCTCTGGGATTGTTGCTCTGCGGGGGCACGTACGTCGTACCCGCGGCCGGTTGCGGTCTATCCGATCTGCCGCTCTGCTGTGCGCCTTGTCCGCTCTTTTGCAGCGGTTTCTTTTGCGTCGTGGGCGGCACGAATTTGCGCGGCTCCACCACGTTTTGCGCACGGTAACTGCTCAGCCTCTCCTTTTCCAACTGCTCTTTGGTCTTGATGGTCGAGTTGGCGGGGATGAAGATGGTCTGCTCGGGCGGTTGCGCCTCCGCTTTCTTTTCTTCCTTGGCCTTTTGGGGCTTGACTTCCTCCGCCGCTTCCTCGGGGATAACGGGGGCTTCCTCTGCCGTTTCCGTCTCTTTCGCGGATTCCTCGGCGACGGCGGGCACGACTTCCTCTGCCTTCTCCTCGGCGGCCTTTTCCTTTTCGGCTTCTTCGGTCGCGGCTTTCTCGGCCTCTTCTTCGGCCTTCCTCGCCGCTTCGGCTTCGGCTTGCTCACGCTCCAATTCCCGCGCAAGTTCTTCCTGCTTGCGCAATATCTCGGCCGCGTCGGCCAAACGCTTTTCGATAATACTCTCTTTCTTGGCGCGTATTTGTTGGAGCAAAGCGTCGGCCGCCTTTTTGGCGTCCTTTACCTGCGCCAAGAGCCCTTTGAAACTCTTGTCGTCCAATTCAAACAATGCCGTCAAATTCTTTGTAAAATCGTTTTGGTTTTGGTTACTCATTCGGTTACTCTCTCCTCATACGGGCTAATTCTTCGTGTGCGGCGCGCGCCAGGGACGCGTCCGTCAATCCGATACATTTGCAACCCACGCGATGCACGCAGGCCTGCATGATTTCCTCGTCACACCAATCGAGCGGGATTTTGCGCTCGGCGCAAAAGGCTTCCAGTTCGTTTTTGGCGGTGCGGTTGATATTATCTTGCGCCATCACCGCAAGGACGCGTTTGCTCGATACGACGTTGTCGTATCCGTAGACGATTTTGCGGGCTTTGATGCTGAAGCCTATGTATGCCGTCAATTTAGAACTTGCTTGCATATTGCAAAACCTCTCGATACACTTCCTCGGAGCAAGCGCACTTGAACGCGCGGTTGACGAAGCGGGTTTTCACCCCCTTTCGTATACACTCGGGAGATTTGCAGATATAGCATCCTCTCCCCTGCGCTCTGCCGCTCTCGTCCACTTTTATCTCGCCCTCGGGTGTACGCACGATGCGCAGTAGGTCTCCCCGCTCCCGCATCGTCTTACACACGTGGCACATTCTTTCCATACTACTCCTCGAAGATGCCGCCCATCGAGCTATAGGGCTTGATGTCGATCTTCCAATCGGTCAGCTTGGCGGCCAATCTCGCGTTCTGTCCCTCGCGGCCGATGGCCAAACTCAGCATATCCTCGTTGACGTACACCGACGCCGAATAGGCCTCGCTGTTGACCTGCACGAAGGCGGCTTTGGCGGGGCTGATGGCCGCCGCGATGAACTCCAAGGGATTGCTGCTCCAAGGAATGACGTCGATACGCTCGCCGTTGAGTTCCTTGACGATGGCGCCGATACGCGTGCCTTTGGGACCGATGCAAGCGCCCACGGCGTCCACGTCGGGATCCTCCGAATACACGGCGATCTTGCAACGATTGCCCGCCTCGCGCACGACCTTCTTGATCTGCACGACGCCCGCCTTGATCTCGGGCACTTCGGTCTCGAACATACGGCGCACGAAACCGGGGGAGGAACGGGACACCAACACCTGCGTGCCGTAGCTGTTGACCTTGAGGCGCTTGACGTACACCTTGATGACGTCGCCCACCACGTACTTCTCGCCCGCCAGCTGATCCTGCTGACCCATGATGCCTTCCATTTGGGTGGACATAATCTCGACATACACGGTATTGCCTTCCACGCGTCTGACGATGGCGGCCAATATCTCGCCCTCTTTGTCGTTCATCTCTTCCAAAATCTGCTCTTTCTTGGCGTCGGTCAGGCGTTGCACGACCACTTGCTTGGCCGTTTGCGCGGCGATACGCGTAAACATCTTGGGGCTGATCTCGGCCGAGAGAATCTCGCCGACCTTGGCGGTCTTTTTCACTTTCTTGGCGTCTTCGAGGCTGATCTCCTTGTCGGGATCGACCACTTCGTCCACGATGGTCTGATAGACGAACACCTGGATCTTGAACTTGTCGGGCGACAGCTTGATCATGACGGGGCGATTGTCGCCCGTCTCTTTCTTATAAGCCGAACTGATACCCGCTTCCAAGGAAGAAATGAATACGTCCTTACTGATGTGCATCTCGCGTTCCAACTCGTCGAGAGCCTGGAAAAATTCTTTGTTTACCATACGTCCTCCTAAAATACGATCACGGGCTTGATGACCGCGACGTCCTTTTTGTTGATTTTTATCTCTTTACCTTTGACGGTAATCGTAACGGTATCGTCGTCCCAGGCAGTCAGGATACCCACTATCTTCTTGCTGCCGTTTTGGGGCGCGTACAATCCAACCTCGACCTCGGTGCCCTGCTTCTTGCGGAAGTCGCGCTCGGTCTTGACGGGCCTGTCCAGCCCCGGCGAGGACACGTTGAGGTGATAGGCTTGCCCCTTGGTGGGGTCCGCCTCGTCCAATATGGGATCCACGGCGCGGCTCACTTTCTCGCAGTCGTCCAGCCCAACGCCCCCCTCTTTGTCGCAGTCGATGAACAAAGTCAAGGTCATGTTGCCGTACGATTTTTGATAGGTCACCTCGATAAGTTCGTAGCCCAAATCGGCCACGGTGCCTTCGAGCAATGCGAACACGTCGTCTTTAACAGCCATAGTCCCTCCTTAAAATAAAGAGTGAGCCGAGGCCCACTCTCCCAAAAGTATTGGAATAGTACACACATAATATAATATATATCCAACGAAAAATCAACTCTTTTACACCACTTTTTCGCCGAAAATCACGATTATTTGCCGAAAAATCTATGATTTTCAAAAAAAAGTTGCATTCGGGCGGCAAAATGTGTATACTATATATGCTGCGCTATGTGGGGAGCTAGCGGTGCCCTGTAACTTGCAATCCGCTACAGCAAGACAGAACGCTTATCGAGGCATTTAGTATGGGAGGCTGACTTCGGCAAGGAGTGTTGATACTTGGGTCTTGTGCAACGACGCACTGCGAACCATGTCAGGGCTTGACGGCAGCAGCATTAAACAGACCGTGTTGTGTGCCACGAGGTAGCTCAAGAGGAGCCACCTACCGCGGGATCGCTCCGGTGCTACTTGTCGGAATAAGTGCGCAGTATTCAGCAAATAACGGGTTGACCGATGGTCAACCCGCTTTTCGTTTTGTAGGCAATATATCATTGCGCTTGCGCCCACGTCCCGACGAACGTCACATTTTGCCCGCTCGCGGTAAACGCGGATTTTTCCCGCACTTATGGTGCGGATTTCGCCGTATTTCGCGTTACTTCAGCGCGATATACACCGCCGGCACTACGCCCACGTAGTCGTCCGTGGTCATAATGCCCTCGACGTAACCGTCCTCGTCCACGTAGTTGGCGTAATAGTAGGTAAAGTCGCGCTTCTTGTCGTAGAAGGGAGAGCGTAGCCACCAGCCGCCCACGTCGTAGTGGTATTCGCCGCCCAAGTCGGACATCCGCAACCCCATCGCCAAGGCGTAATCGGTGGGCGCTTTCAATCTCGCCGAGTCGCCCTTCTTCTCCTCTTGCGAGAAGCCGTAGAGGGGGTTGGTCACGTCCTGCACGCTCAAAAGAAACACCTTGTCCTTGGTGTTGCGGCAGGCGCAGCGATTGACCATCATACCCGTAGAGGCGGCGCCGTTCGCCACCTTGACCTTTTGCACCATGGCCTGCTCTTCCTCGTCGAACGCCGCCGCGTAAAACACGTCGTACAGCCATTTGCGCACGGCGCTCCGCTTGTAGTTGTTGTGTTTGGGATTTTTCGGCTCCCATCCCTCGTAGCAATGCGCGGCGAGAATGCGCTCGCTCACGAGGAGCAACGCGCCCTTTTCCTCGCGCAGTACGCGCCACTTGATGGGCTCCACCTTGAAATAGTAGGTGCTCCCCGACGTCAGCGCCGCCCCCGTCGAAAACACGTATTCGTGCTCGAAGGGCTTGGCCGATTTTATTTCGGCGTAGTAGGCGCCGTCAGAGCCCAAGATATACCCTCTCGCGTCCTTTTGGTCGGTCAGTTGCACGTCCTCCCGCTTGACCGTCTGCGGGAACGCACCGAAGTAGACGTAACCGTCTTCTCTCTTTATCTTATCCATATACGATATCCTCTTATTCGTCGTCCGTCACCTTGGACAATGCCGCCAACGCGGCCCTCAACTCGGCGACCGCTTCTTCCAGCTCGCCGATACGGCGGTTGAGGTGCTTGACGGCTCTATGCCAATCGTCGCGCTCCTCCATCTCGCCCACTTGTATCTCCTCGTCTTTCTCGTTGCGCACCTCTTCGAGCACTTCCGCCGAGGCGAAGTCCGCGCCGACCACCGCGCCGCCCAATACGATTTCTTCCTCGTCGTTATCGGCGGGCGTAGGTGCCAATTCTTCTACGTTCATATCGTTCCAATCGTCTTTCATATCGTTTATTATACCATAAAGCCGCTTTACTTTCAATAGTTTTTGCTCTATTCCCCAAATCCTACGCAAAACCCTCGCCTTCCGCTATCCCGCCCACAATTAATACGGCGCATTGCATAGCAATATCTCGCGTTCGTAGCAGTCGAATATGGTTTCTCGCGCTTTGCGCGTCCGCAACGCAACGACCGTCTCAATTCACGCACGCATAGCGTGCGATTCGCTCTATCCGTCGCCGAGCGATACACGTTGGCGAATATCTCGCGCATTCGCGCTCATATAGATAGGTATGGAAAAAGACTATACCACCTACGCCGATTTCAAGGCGGGACTTGCCGAGCAACGTTCCGCCGAACACGTCGTCGAAGATATGCGTTCGCGCCCCGAATCCCCCAAGAAAGAATCACGAACGCCCGCCGCGCGCCCCCAACGCAAACCCCATCGCCGCCGCGGTGCCTTGCGCAGCGCCGTATTCCTCGTGCTGGTGATTGTACTGCTCTTTTCGCTCGCCTTGCTTTGTGCGGATTTTCTCCTGCCCACGGGCGTCACGGGGTACGTCACCGAGACCTTTGCCCCCGCGCCCGCCGCCGTATACGCCGTATCGGCGGGTGCTTTCGACGCCCTTGGCGAAGCGCGCGCTTTGTCCGACAACGTGCGCCGAAAAGGCGGCGCGGGCTTCATCGCCTACGACGGACGATACCACGTACTCTTGTCCGCCTACCACGACCGCGACCAAGCGCAAGCGGTCGCCGACAAACACGGCTATACGGTCTACCCCATTCTCACCGAGGGAATGTCGACCGCCGACTTCCCCCTCGCCTACCGCGCCAAGGTCAAGCCCCTCGTCGGCTATCACGTAGACCTCTACCGCACGCTCTATGACCTCTCGGACGGCCTCGCCCAAAAGGGCACCACCGTAGCCTACTGCCGCGAACGCGTCCGCGCCGCGCTAACGGCCCTGCAAGAGAAAGCCGAGCCTTTCCTCTCGTCTGCCGAAAAGGCCACGGACGCCGCCACCTTGAATTACCGTTCGGGCGTTTTGGCCGCCCAAGCCGCGCTGAACAATCTCATCGACCAATCGACCGACGCGGATTTCCTCACTGACCTCAGATGGACGTATATCATGGTCTTGCGCATCAACCGCATATAAATCGTAAAAAAAGCCGTATTCAAATGAATACGGCCAATTTCGTTTCGCTCTCGCTCGGTTATTCCGCCTTGTAGATAATGCGGTGGCAACTCGGGCAGAGCACGTAGCCCTGCGTTTCGATTTTCTCGCGGGTGGTGCCGTCCAAATCCATAAAGCAACCGCCGCAGTTGCTGCCGTTCAAGGTGACCATCGGGTGCTTGACCTTCCGCTTGCGCAGGTCTTGGTAGACGGCCAAACCTTCGCCTATGCCCTCGCCCGCCTTCGCGAGGCGCGTCTTGATATCGTTGATACGAGGGGCGTACTCCTTCTTGGCGTTGTTGTAGGCGTCCAACACGGCTTTGGTGCGCACGGTGGCGTCCGAAGCGTCCGTCGAAGCCTTGGCGGCCTGCTTGCGAATGTCGGCGACGGTCTTGCTGAGCGCGGCGATATCCGTGCCGAGCGAAGACAGGTTGGACAACAGTTTCTCCACGTTCTTGCTATAGAAATCGGCCTCGTTCTCGTCCTCGATTTCGCCCGCCGTGGTCTGGTACTCTTTGAGTTGCGCCAAGCACTCTTGATAGCGCTCGTTCATGGCGTTGATTTGCTTGATGATATCCTCGGCGTCCGCATTCAACTTGACGATGAGTTCCTGCGCGTCCGTATAGCGCTTCTTCTGCGCGTTATACTCTTTTACGGCGGGTTCCTCGTTGAAAGCCGCGTACAACTTGGTCATTTCTCCGTCGATTTTGGCGTACTCCAATAATCCTTTGATATCCATATATACTCCTTCACCCGATGACACACGGGTTCTTTTGGCAAGAGGCGTAGGCATTGACGCCCGCCTTTTGCAAGATTTCGATAATAATTGTAACAAATATTTGCTCGCTCGTAAAGTGTCCGAAGCAAATTAAGTGTCCGTTATTTTGTTCCGCGTACCTCAACTGATGGTGTTTGCACTCCCCCGTCAGGTACACGAGCCCGCGCTGTACGCACGAAGCGACGGTCTCGTCGCTTGCACCCGCACCCGTGCACAACGCGCCCTCGGTGGTGAGGTCGTCGCGCCCTACGGCGTAGGCGGTAACGTCGTCTAAGCGCTCGCGCACGAGCGACCGCAAGGCCGACAAGCGGATGGGCGGCATACGGAAAGTCACCGCGTATTCGTCCTCGTCCAGCCGTCCCGTCACCTCGCCGCCCAACGATTGGACGAGGCGTTCGCTATTGCCGCCCGCGCACTTGTCCACGTTGGTATGCGCGGCAATATAGTTGAGGTCGTCGCGGATAAGAGAGGCAATCAATCTGCCCGTGTAATCCGACTGCACTACCGCCGCCAAAGGCGACCATATCGCGGGGTGATGGGTGACGATGAGGTTGGCCCCCAACGCCTTGCACTCGGCAATGACCGCGGGCGTAAGATCCACCGCGACCACCACGCCCGTCACCGGAGCGTCGAAGTCGCCCGCCTGCAACCCGCTGTGGTCGAAGTCGGCTTGGCTGTCAAACGGCGCGAATGCGTCTATTAGGTCGTATACGTCTTTTACTGTCATATCCTATTCAAATACTCTATTTCGGCGGCCACTCTTTCGTCGCGGTTGCCCGCTCGGACGATGCGCGTCAACTTGTCCGATCGCTCGGCTTTGTAGGCCGCGTATTCGGGATTATCCGCGTTTTGCGCACCTACGTACCAATTCTCCCATGGGGACAGCGCGTCTATCTCGGTCTGCCAATCCGCACCGACGGGACGCGCCGCCGCGCCCTCCGCCGCCAACGCACGATACCAATGCCCTTCGTCCAATAGGACGAAATCCGCCTTGACCGTATAGCCCGCAAGGGACAAATAGCGCGTCACGGCGTCCGTGTTTTTGTGCGGCACCAGCACCAATCGCGGGGGCGCGAAGGGGGCCGTCGCCAGAATGCGGGCGATTTCCATACCGCCCATACCCGCTATGACCGCCGTTTCGACTTCGTCCGTACCAAGGGGTTTCAGTCCGTCGCCCACGCGCGTTTGGAGCGGCAAATCGTATTCGGCCGCCAATCGCTCGGCCTTGGCCAACGAGGGCGCCGATATATCCACTCCCACGGCCTTGTCCGCCGCGCCCGTAGCAAGGCAATACACGCACAACTTGCCGTGGTCGCAGCCGATATCGGCCAAAGCCTCGGTATGCCCCACGAGGGTCACCGCCGCTTGCAGTCGTTTGGACAGTTTGGGCGGTTTCATCAATTACCCAAAAAACCTTTGAGTTTGTCTTTGCGTTTGGGGTGGCGCAATTTGCGCAAAGCCTTCGCCTCTATCTGACGGATACGCTCACGCGTCACGCCGAACTCCTGCCCCACCTCTTCCAAGGTGCGCGCGCGGTTGTCGTCCAAGCCGTAGCGCATACGGATCACTTTCTCCTCGCGCGGCGTCAGGGTGGACAACACGGCCATCAACTGCTCTTTGATCATGGATTGCTCGGCGTGCTCGGAAGGTTGCGAGGCCGAAGTGTCCTCGATGAAGTCGCCCAAGTGGCTGTCCTCTTCCTCGCCGATAGGCGTCTCGAGGGACACGGGATCCTGCGCGGTGCGCTGTATCTCGATGATCTTCTCGGGCGTGGTGCCCATCTCGGCGGCGATCTCCTCGGGCGTGGGATCTCTGCCCAACTGTTGCGTGAGGTAGCGCGACACGCGGGCGGTCTTGTTGATGGTTTCCACCATATGTACGGGCAGGCGAATGGTACGCGCTTGGTCGGCCAAGGCGCGCGTGATGGCCTGCTTGATCCACCAGGTCGCGTAGGTGGAGAACTTGAAGCCCTTGGTGTAGTCGAACTTATCCACGGCCTTCATCAAACCCAGGTTACCCTCTTGAATGAGGTCGAGGAAAGCCATACCTCTGCCCACGTACTTCTTGGCGATGGACACCACCAACCGTAGGTTGGCCTCGGACAAGCGGCGCTTGGCGTCCTCGTCCCCCTCGCTCATAGCCTTGGCGAGGGCACGCTCTTCTTCCTGCGTCAGCAAGGCGTAACTGCCGATATCCCTTAGGTACAGTTTCACGGCGTCGTCGATATTGACGTCGGTCACCAGCCGTTCGATATTCTCGGGCTTGTCCGCTTCTTCTTCGGGTTGATTGCTCACCTTGATCTTTTTCTCTTCCAACGCGTTGAACACGTATTCGGCGTCCTCAGAGGTATATTCGATTTTGGCCATCTTCGCCAAAATGTCCTCTTCGGTCACGAAACCTTTGGTTTCGGCCACTTGCGCCAATCGTTCCACTACCGCGTCTAAGAGTTCTTTCTTTTCTTGTTCCATAGATTTCCTCCGCTCTATCGCTTGGATAGATTATTTATCTGTTTTTGCACAGCGTTGATTTGCTGTAACAATTCCTTTCGCTCGTCTTCATCTTCTGCGGCGCCGTACGCGGCCAAAAGGTCTTTCTTTTGCACGTCGTAGTACTCGCGCATCACGCGCCGTTTGCTGTCCGCAAAGGCCTTAGGCAATTCGTCGTCGGGCGGCATAGCCATGGTCAACACGGCGTTGCACTCCTCTTCGTCCACCCCGATTTGGTAGATATTGCTGGGCATGATGGGCGCTTTGTTCACCATGCAGTCCAACACGTACTCCGCGATGGCTTTGTGCGCCGCCGCTTCGTAATAGGCGGGCGCCACCCACTCTTCCGTATAGTCGGGACGAAGGAGCATCAGCAACAGCAAAAAGCGACAAGCTTTATAATATCCCGCTTTTTCGGGGGATAATTCCACCTTTTTGTCTTTTTTCGTCGGCGTTTCGACCGTTGGCTTGGGCTTGGCGGTCGAGGTGACCGACTTCTTCAAAGCGTCCTTCGACACCGCGGTCTTCTCGCTTATCAAATCGAGATAAGCGTCCTGCTCCACCGCGTCGAGGTCGGAAATGATGCGCAGACACTCTTTGGCGTACGCGCCCCTGCCATCCGCCGAGGTCAGGTCGAACCGAAGCCCCGCGCGGGCGATTTTGTGCTCGTACAAGGGCAAGGCCTCGTCCAGACACTTTTGGTAGGCGGCCTTGCCGCGTTGGCGTATGAGTTCGTCGGGGTCCAACCCGTCGGGCAGATTGACCACCCGCACTTCGAGCCCCGCGCGTTTCAAAATGTCAAGACCGCGCATGGTATTGTTTTGCCCCGCCGCGTCGCCGTCGTAGGAGATATACACCTTGCCGACCATGCGGCGCATCAAGTTGGCTTGCTGTTCGGTAAGCGCCGTCCCCATGGAGGCCACGGCGTTCTCGAAGCCCGCCTCGACCAACGCGATGACGTCCATGTACCCCTCTACGATGATGAGGCTGTCCACCGCCTTTTTGAGACGGAGTTTCTTGACGAAATTGAGCCCGTACAAAGTACTGCCCTTGTGGAAGAGCACGGTCTCCTGTGAGTTTTTGTATTTGGCGACGCCCTCTTTCTTCTCCAACACGCGCCCGCCAAAGGCGATGACTCTGCCTTGCGCGTCGAAAATGGGCACGATGATGCGGTTGGCCAAAAAGTCGTAATGGTCGCCCCGCTCCATATTGGTGCCGATGAGCGAACACTCGCTCATCTCCTTGAGGGTATAGTCGGCGGCACGCAACTCGTTGATGAGGGCTTGTCCGCCCACCGAATAGCCGATGCCGAACTTGCGCAAGGTCTCGGGGCGCAACCCTCTCGACTGCATATATTCCTGCGCTTTGGGGTTTTTGGTGAAATTGTTGTAGTAATGCCGTGCGGCCAAACGCATCATCTCGTAGAGCCGTTCGTTCTTCTCGGCCTTTTCTCGGTCGAACTTGGTCTCGGGCACTTTCATTCCCACCGAAGCGGCCAGGGCTTTGACGGCGTCGATATAACTCAAATCGTCCGTCTTCATCACCCAACTGATGACGTCGCCCCCCTCGTGACAGCCGAAGCAATAGAAAAAGCCGCGCGCTTCGTCCACGCAAAAAGAAGGCGTCACTTCGTGATGAAAGGGACAGCAGGCCCACCATTTATTGCCTTTTCTCGTCAGGGCTACGGAAGAAGAAATCAAGTTGACTATATTGACCTTGAACTTTAATTCTTCCAAAAACGCGGGCGTCAAACCCGACTCGCCGTCGTATGCCATTCGGTACCTCTATTTTTTGATACTACGCTATTAATAGTCCGTTTTTCTCAAAAATACTCTTTTACACCAAATTCTTAACGAAATCTTAATAATAATACGCGTATTACGGGTATCCTGCCGCATTCTGCGCCCGCTTTCGGCGGAATCCGCGCCGAAGTACATAATCCGCCCGATTCCGCGCATACCAACGGTATGCTTATCGTTTTCGTGCGTTCCATCATCATCTATATCTTGCTTTTGATTATCATGCGCCTGATGGGCAAGCGGCAACTCAGCGAATTGCAGCCTTTCGAGTTCGCCATCACCCTCATCATCGCCGAATTGGCGTGCATTCCCATGGCCGAGGTGCAGATTCCCTTGGTGTACGGCGTCATACCCATCTTCACCTTGTTCGTCGTCCACCTTATCATCACCAAGATCGGCAGTAAAAACCTGAAGTTCAACAAGTTTATGAACGGCAAACCCATCGTCATTATGACGCCCAAAGGTATCGATATGCGCCTTCTCAAAGAGTTGGATATGAACGTGACCGACCTACTGCACGCATTGCGGGCGGCGGGTTACTTCTTCCCCAGCCAAGTGGCCTACGCCATACTCGAAACGGACGGCAAATTGAGCGTCTTACCCAAAGGGTACGCCTCCCCCTTGACGGCGCAGACGGCCGGGATAGCGTGCGAAGAGGTGGCGATGGCGTACCCCGTGATATGCGAGGGGGTATTGCAACAGAGTTATATGCAGTTGGCCGAGGTCACCGAGGGGCAAATCGACGCCTTACTCGCCCAAAACGACCTCAAAACCGAGGACGTGATGCTCCTATCGGTGACGGGCGGCGAAGAAGCTTTCCTGCAACCCAAGCAAGGGGACGTCATCATCACCCGAATGCCCGAAAAGACGGACGAAACGGACGGCAAGGACACGGCGGAAGAAAACGATGGCGAGGCGGACAAAACCGACGGCACAACGGGCGAAAACCATGGCGAGATGGGAAATAGCCGACGCACCTGCGCGGCGCAAACGCGCTCGGACGACGCGCCCGCACCCGAGCCAAAGGATAGAAAGAAAAACAAACGGGGGTGCGACCGATGAAGCGCACCGTATTCGCCGTCGTTATCATCGTCGTCATGCTGTCGGCGGGCGTGGCCGAGCAAATCTATCTGCACCGCCTGTTCGCCGACCTACACGACCAAGCCGAAGAAATATCCCTGTTGGTCGCCGCGGACGACCTGCCCCAAGCCCTCGAGCGGACGGCAGAATTGCAGAATTGGTGGGAGTGCCGCAAGCATTTCCTCGAGGCGGTGGTATCGCACAACGAGACTAAAGAGGTCACCCTGCGCATCGCCGAACTGCGCGGCTATATCGCCATAGACGACCGCAAGAGCGCCTACGCCACCGTGGCCATTCTAATCGAAACGTCCACCAATCTCCCCCACCTATTGGGTTTCTCGTGGGACACGATCTGTTAGCGTTTCCGCCCGAACCCTATCGCTCCTTGCACGAAAAAGGGCTGTCGAGAAGCAATCCCGACAGCCCTCTATTCTGCCTCGTTCGCTACGCGCCCGAGGCAACGTAGCCGCGATTCACTTTATAGCGGCACACCGCATTCGCCGTAGGCGAAAACCGCGTAGCCTACGCCCGCACTTCGTGCCGACGCGTCGTTATATCGAAAACTCGACCACGGCTTCGGCGGCCGTCTCCCGCGCCAATCGCAGGCCCTCCAAGCACGCCGACTGCGACTCGTACATCACGCTCGAGAACACGCGGCCGCCTTGGACGCGCACGGTGTAGAAATACTCGTCGTCCACGGTGTTGACCACGGCCTCGCCCGTTTGAATGGTGGTGCGGAACACGCCCGCCGACTTGAACGCCGCGTCCTTACTGCTGCAGCCCTCGCCTACCGCCAACAACTTGCCGTTGGGCGCGTAGTACATAAAGTGCCAAATGTTGCCCTCCGACTCGATGACGAACTTGCCCGTCTCGGACGCGTAGGGACGATCCGCGCTGGCCACGCGCTCCTTTTTGGCGCCGGCCATCTTCTCGAAATCTTCCTCGGTCAAGTTGCCCACTTGGTCCTTCTTTATGGGCGTCACGTCAAGGGCGGGACGCAGTCTGATCTCGGCCTCTTTGGCCTCCAACGCCGCCGCGGTATCCACCACTTGCACGTAGCGGGGATTGAGTTTGATGAGTTTGATGATTTGCAAGGCGCGGTCGCTGCGATATTCCAACCCGCTCTGATAATTCACGGGCGCATAGCCGGCTTTCTTGCGCATTTCGCCCGCCGCCGCCACGTGCATGATGAGGCGCAAGGTACGCCTGAGGGACAGGTCGGACTTCACGCGCATCAGCATAGGCGTAGACGCGTACTTGCGCACGTTGCTCACGTCGCGGAAGCGCAATTTGCCGTACACGTCGGCGTAGGCCTTGGGGTCCAACGCCAAGAACACGCACAATGTTTTGCCCGCCACGCCCATACGCGCGAAAGTGCGCCGACCTTGCATATAGGTCTCGCCGCTCCAACTCTCGTTGCAACGCGTCTTTTCGTAACTCAACAACTCGTTCTTGATGATGGAATAGTATTTCTTGTTCTCCGCCGAGCCTTGAATGAGTTTGCTGCGGAAACTGCGCCTGTATTTGGAGCCGACGATAGCACCCGCCACCACGGCCGCGCCGTCGGTAGCCTCCGCGTCGTACTCCTCGTCGTCGATATCCAATTCGGCGAGAATGTTGACTTCTTCCTCGTCCTCTGGCTCGTCGGGTTCCTCCTCCCATTCGTCGAAGTCGCCGCCGAAATCGAAGTCGCCGTAGTCCTTATTTTGATCCGTCATGCTCGACAGCAGGCTCTCCTCTTTGTCCGCTTCCTCGGCGGTATCCACGGCGGCCAACGCGATCTCGTCCTCTTCCTCGGTGGTATCGGGGGTAGACTCCGCCACGGCGGGCGCTTCCTCGGCCTGCCGCACGGGCGGAATGAGATCGGGCACGTCTTCCTCGTCCTCGGTATATGCGATGGGCTCCTCGTCTTTCTTCACGAGGGGTTCTTCCTCGACCGCTTCCTCGGGGACGGCCTCATCCTCGTACTCGATGGTGGCCACGGGGGCGTCGGTCTCTACGACGTCCGCTTCTTCCTCCGCCGCGATTTGCTCGCTTTCGGGTTCGGCCGCTTCTTCGACGGGTTCGGCCGCTTCGCCAACGGGTTCGGGTTGCGCCGTCTCCTCTTCCTCGACCAAGTCGAGCGTATCCTCTTCTTGGGGCGAGGCTTCTTCTTGGGGTTTCACGCCCTCTTTTTCCATCTCGGCCAAGACCATTTGCTCAAACTCCGAGGGCTTATCGTCCCCCTTCTTTTTGGCTTTCGATACCAACGCGAACACCACGCTGCCGATGATGGCCGCACCCACCAAAACCGCGCCGAGCACCAAAATGGCGACGGGGATGGGCAACCCACCGATATTTACCGTTGTCGCAGACAATATACTTTTCAAAGTCGTATCCTCCGAACGTTAATTATACTTATACTTATATCATACTATCACAAAATGAATGATTATGCAATACCTTTTTGGAAAATACACCCCGTACTTTGCCCAAAAACGGACGAAATTCGTTCAAAACGTCGGGAATCTATCCAAAAACACTTAACAAACGCCCCGTTTCTTGGTATAATTCGACCATGGAAACCATCGTAGGAGACAAGCGATATCTTGCGGAAGCGGCACGGCTCATTCGGGAGGGCGAGTTGGTCGCCTTTCCCACCGAAACGGTTTACGGCCTCGGCGCGGACGCCTTCAATCAACGGGCGGTCGAGCGCATTTTCGTATGCAAAGGCAGACCGCAGGACAATCCCCTCATCGTGCACCTATCCGATTTCGCAGCGCTCCCCTCGGTCGTCAAAACCGTGCCCCCGTTGGCACGCGTTCTCTACGACCGATTTTGTCCGGGGCCTTTGACGATGATCATGCCCAAGGGCGACGCCTTACCCTCGGTCGTCACGGCGGGGCTCGGCACCGTGGGCATACGCTTTCCGTCGCACCCCATCGCGCGCGAACTCATCGCCTTGTCGCGCCCCATCGCCGCCCCGTCGGCCAACGTCAGCAAGCACGTCAGTCCCACTACGGCCATGCACGTCTACGACGATTTGGCGGGCAAGATACCCCTCATTCTGGACGGCGGCACCTGCGCGGTGGGCATAGAGAGCACAATCGTAGACCTAACCCAAGAGGTTCCCACCATTCTCAGACCGGGCGCGGTCACCAAAGAAATGCTCGCCGAGGTCACCTTGGTCGCCACCCATTCGGGCGAAGTCAAAGTGGCGCTTGCGCCGGGTATGAAGTATATGCACTACTCTCCCCGCTGCGACTGCACCATGTGCGCTCCGTCCGCCATCGCCGAGGTCTATCGCGACGCGCTCCAAAAGGGCGTCCGCGCCGTCGTGCTGGCACAGCAAAGCACCCTCGACAACCTACCTTTTCCCGTGCAATCCCGCTCTTTGGGCGACAGTCCCACGATGATCATGCACGAGTTGTACGCCGCTTTGCGCGAGGCCGAAACGCAATATCAACTGATTATTCTCGAGCAATTCGAGGAGACGGGCGTGCTCTACTCGGTGATGAATCGCGCCAAAAAATCCGTCAACGTCCGCTGACTTCTTTCTGTCCGCAACGCATAATCCGTTATTGTTCCATCGTCCGCAGGCGGACATCACGCGAAGCGTGTATATCGTCACAGCCATAGGCTGTGCATATTTTTTATTCGGCGGTGCGAAAAAAAAGCCTCGGCGCCATAGGCACCGAAACTCCCCTTATCAGCACTTCCCTTGCGGGGAAGATTTTTCAAATACTTTACACGCCGCAAGGCGTACCTCGCATCGGCTTTGCCGACACATCGCCTTTGTCCTCGGCAACTATTTCGCATTCGCCGCAGGCGAACCACATCCCGACGAATGCCGGATTTCTCCTGCTCGCGGTTCGAGCAGATTTTCCCCATTCGTCAGAATGGATTTCTCCCAAGGCGATGCCTTGGATTTCACTTACGCCAAGGCGCGCCCTACGCGACTTCCAACCCCAACGCTTTACGCAATTTGCCGCGAATTTCGACCAAAATGGCGGATACGCGTTGACGGCTGACGCCCACTTGATAGGCGATCTCGGTGATGGTCATGCGGTCGGCGTCGCCCAAACCGACGTAATGCTCGAGAATGTAGCGTTCGCGGTCGGACAACAGGTCGCTCTCGATGGCCTCGTAGATGAGGCGCAGGGTCTCTTCGTCCGCGACGATATCCTCGGGATTGGCGTCTTCGTCGGACACCGAGTCGCCGAAGGTCTCCCCGTCAGGCTCTTCGGCGTTGACGGGCTTGTCCAAAGACGCGGACACGTTGCCGAGCGCCAAGAGGTTGCGCACCTTGTCTTGCGCTTTTTCCTTTTTGTAGGGGGGCATAGAGGGGTAGTCGCGCTTGCTGAACTTTTGATAGAAGCGTTTGGTCGTTTCCTCGAGCGCTTCCCACTCGCTCATGCCGTCGGCGATCAACGAACGATAGGCCAAACGAACGAAGGTGGATTGACGACGCACGTTGATTTTGACGGCCATACCGTCCTTCATACCGTCCAATTTTTTGGTCAGGTGGCGCAGAACGATGACGCGCGCATAGGTGCGGAAAGAAGCGTGACTGAGATTGTCCACGTCGTACTTCTCCAAGATTTTGGTCAAGTAGAAGGCACCCTCCTGCACCAAGTCCAAGATCATGGGACACAGGCCGAACACCGAACGCACCGTGGACGCCAACCAACACAGTTGTGCGGACAAGAATGCGTCGCGAGCCGCCATGTCGCCGCTTCGTTTGTATTCGCGAAGCAACGCGTTCTGTTCTTCCGCCGACCGCATATAGCGGTAGCAAGATTTGTAATAACTCTTATAGTCATCCCAATCGTTTTTCATAGCATAGTTCCCCTTTATCTGATTTTTTAATTATAAACGATTATAAACGAGTGATTAATCTGCCTATAATCCCCCTTATACATATAATAAGATAAATCCGCACCGTTGTCAAGAACTTTTTAGTTAAAAAGCAAATTTTTCTGCAATCCTGCGCAATTATTGTTGTTTTTACCATTCAAAATGTAAACACACAACAGCCGATTTGTCAACGGTGCGTACTTGATAGAGTGCCGAAGAAGGAATCGACGAGACGCCCCCTTTCGTCCCGCCTACAAAAATGCCCTCGCCTGCGGGGGCGAGGGCAATCGAATTTTCGATTGGCCTATCCCCTGCCGAGCATATACGCCCGCACTTTTTCGAGGGCGTTATTCAAGATGGTATTGACGCGCTGTCTGGACACGCCCAGCACCTCGCCGATCTCCACCGCGCTCAATTTGGTATTGCCGAACAAGCCGTGGTAGCGAATCAGCGCAAAGCGCATCCTCTCGGGCAAAGCGTACACCGCTTCGCGCAGCAAATCCATCGTCTCCTGCTCGACGGCTTCCTGCTCGGGCCCGGGGCGCGTATCCGACACCTGGTCCATCAAGGTAAAGTCGTCCTCGCCGTCGCCCAAGGGCGCGTCCAACGAAAGGTCGCTTCTCGATAGCGACAGCAAGCCGACCACGCAGTCCATGGCCGCGGCTTTGGACGTCTCGTCCAACCTGTCGTAGTCCGCCTCGCGCTCCTCGCGCACGAAATACTTGGTCGTCTCCTCGAGGGCCTGCCGATGGCTCATACCGTCCGCCTCGCACGCGCACATCATCTTGTTGAGCCGCCGACTGACTTTCAGCGAGTTGGGCGCCACTCTCAGGCTGTGCACGTACCCCATGCGGTTGGTGTCCGCCTGTTTGAGGATATACGGCTCGGCATACGAGCGGAATTTGGCTTTGGCGGGATCGTAGGTCTCCACCAAAGACAACAGCTGCATATTGGCGTCCTGGATCAATTCCATCAAATAGCCACTGCTACGGTAATGATTGAAAAGGGTTTGCGCCACCCACAAAAGTTGCGCCTCGATAAACGCGTCGCGCGCGTCCATATCGCCCTCTTCGCGGTATGCGAAGAGAAGCGTCATCTGCTCCTCGTGCGAGCGACGGTACTGCGCGCACTTTTGCGTATAGGCATTGTAATCGGTGTATCCTTCGAACATAACTTTCTCCTTTTGCATCTTAGCACGGCGCGTCCTTTTTTGTCAACGGTTGCTTTGCCGAAACAAAAAGAAGCCCATCCCAATGGTTGAACCGTGAATTGTCGTTGCGTGCTGCCCGAAAGAACGGGCAATATGTGTGGATCTCCTATGTCCGAGCTAACTTGCCGTCCCCCATACCATACCTAAAACAAGACAACAAAGAAGCGTCGTGAACTTTTACCGCCGCGCCCCGAGACGTCAAGCGCCCTTGGAATACGACACGTCGCGCGGTCGATTATGACGTGCTCTATTATCTTATACCACTTTTTGCGAAAAAGCAATAGGGAATTAAAAAATTTTTTATCTTTTTTTCGACTTTTTTCGCCCGCACGAAAAACGGCTCTTTCTTTTGCCGAAAGAGCCGTCTATCTCTATTGGACCGCGAGAGATTACAGCACCTCGAACGCCACCGCCTCGTAGGGCTTCAGCACGCAGTCTTCCAATTTGATATCGTCCTTGTAGTTGTGGAACAGCACCTTGGTCTCTTTGCCCCGCAATTCTTGGGGCACCTTGAACTTGGCCGCTTTGTCCGTGTAGCTGGCCACCACCACGTACTTCTTGCCGTCGTAGGCGCGCTCGTAGCACCACACGTTCTTATCCTTGGGCAAGTAGCACTTGTAGTCGCCCTCGCGAATGACCTCGTTGCCCTTGCGGAAGTTGTTGATGGCTTGGTAGAAATACCATATACTGTCCTTATCCGCCAAGGCCTCTTCCACGTTGATCTCGGTATAGTTGGGGTTGACCATCTGCCAAGGCGTGCCCGTGGTGAAGCCCGCGTTGGCCTCGGCCGACCATTGCATGGGCGCACGCGCGTGATCGCGCGCTTTCTTGTTCATCGCCCAACGCACGATGGGTTTGAGGGGCGGAAATTTCTTGGCGATATCGTAGATTTGAATGCTCACCACGTCGCGGTAGTCCTCGGGCTTCAAGTCCGCGTAGTTGGTCATACCGATCTCCTGCCCTTGGTAGATATAGGGCGTGCCGCGCATAAAGTTCATGCTGATGGCCAGCATCTTGGCGACCTCTTTGCGATACTCCAACTTGCCGTATCGCGGCAGCGAACGCGAATAGTCGTGATTTTCGATATACAGCGAGTTCCAGCAGGTCTTGGGCAACCCTTGCCACGACGAGAATATCTCCTTCCACTTGACGAGGTTGAACTTTTTGGGCACCGTAGTCAGGAAACTGTCCACCTGCGTCTGGTGCTCGAAGGTGAACACGCAGTCCAACTCTTCCTTGCTCTCGTCCACCGCGTCGAAGGCGTTGTCCACCGTGATACCCTGCGCCTCGCCCACGATCATCGTGTCGTAGCGGGACCAAGCGCGTTGATTGAGCTCGTGGATATAGCGGTGATAGTTGGGGCCGATGACGAAATACTCGTCGCCGCACACGGCGGGATTCCACTTGCCGTTGGGGAAGCGGGGATCCTTGCTGATATAGGTGATGACGTCACAGCGGAAGCCGTCCACGCCCTTCTCGAACCAATAGTTGCATATATCCGCGACCTCTTGGCGCACCTTGGGGTTGTCCCAATTCAGGTCGGGTTGCTTCTTGTGGAAGAGGTGCAAATAGAATTCGCCCGTCTTCTCGTCGTACTCCCACGCAGAGCCGGTGAAGCGCGAAGTCCAGTTGTTGGGGGGCTTTTTGCCGTCCTTGCCGCGCCCTTTCTTCCATATATAATAGTCGCGATAGGGATTGTCCTTGCTGCTGCGGCTCTCCTTGAACCAGGGATGCTCGTCGCTCGTATGATTGACCACGAGGTCCATCACCAGACGAATGCCCCTTTGGTGCATACCCTCTATCATCTCCTCCCAGTCGGCCAGAGTGCCGAATTCGTCCATAATGTCGCGATAGTTGGAAATGTCGTACCCGTTGTCGGCGTTGGGGGACTTGTAGCAGGGGGACAGCCACACGGCCGTCACGCCCAAGTCCTTGAGGTAGTCCAGCTTGGAGATAATGCCGCGGATATCGCCCACGCCGTCCCCGTTGCTGTCGCAAAAACTACGCGGATAGATCTGATACATCACCGCGTCTTTGTACCAACGTGTTTTGGGAGAATTGTTTGCCATATTACCCTCCTTAGTAAGCGTATATACTTAATTTTATACTAACGCGCGCCCATTTGCAATACCCTTACGGATTTTTCTTTTTGGAAAATGCAAGAAAAAAGCGCCGCCGCACGGCGCGCCTTTCGGCTATACGACTTTTCTCCGTCCGTCGTTCACACGGACGAAACCTTGCGATGCCGCTTCTCAAAAGGTTATGCGGTTGATGCCCAAAGCGACGTCGCGCTTTCTGTCGACCGCGCCCTCGACGACCTCGACGAATATCTCGGCGGTCAGGCTGACCGTCCCCTCGAATAGGTGACCGCCCACCACCATACCGCTCGCGCCCGTCGCCGTGATATGCAGATGCAGGTAGGGCTTGCCGTCCTTTTGGGTGAGATTGCCTACGAGGGCGTTGATCTCGTGATTACCCCTGTAGCGGTAGCGGTCGTAATCGCCCGCCGTGAGGTCAAAGACGCCCACCTCGAAGTCGTCCGTCGCGCCGATACCCGACACCGCGGCCAACGCCACGTTCTCCTCTTCGGCCAACGCCAGCAAACTCTCCGCTATTTTGTCACCCTTATCCAACCGAACGACGATTTCCTTCCCATATCGCTTATACTCCATACTCCTCTCCTTGTTTTTATAGGTTTCACATCTATAAATTCCACAACTCGCCGTAGGCGAACTTCACTCAAGGCCTTGCCTTGAACTTCACTGCGAATGCTACTTCACTTTCGCATAGCGAAAACTTCACCGCACTTGTGCTATTTCCCGAACGCCAGCAAAAACGCCACCGCCTTGACGACGCGTGCCTCGGGCTCGTGGAAATGATTGCCCTCGTTCCGCTCGAACGCCACCCGTTGCCCCCGCGTGGAAAGGCGCACGTATATGCGCCCCGTGTACGGCTCGACGGTGTTCAGCACGTCGTCCTTAACTTGCCCTTCCTTGTCGCCCAAGGACATATAGATACATTGCGGCCTATTGACGGCGGTATGCTCGGACACGTAGTCCACGAAGCCCCAATACCACAGCGAGCCGGACACGGACGCGATGCGGTCGAAGACGTCGGTGCGATAGAGGGTATACAGCGCGAATAACCCCGCCATGGAGTAGCCGACCAACCCCCGCCACAGGGGCTTGAAATCGAGCATTCTCTCGACTTTGGCCATAATGCGCTCCAATACGGGCAAATACGCGTCCGCACCGCCCGCAAAAGGCTCTCCGCGTTTGGTCAACGACGGCCCCGCCCACGGCGACATATCCCCGTGCCAATCGGGCACGGCTATCTCCGCCAGCACGAAAGGCGGCAGTCCTTTCTCGCGGCAGGATTCCCATATCGCGCGCCCCTCGTCGGCGATGGTGTGCATATACACCACGGGCAAGGGAGTTTTGGCGTTGAGGTTGCCGTACACCCGTACCTCGTGCCCCTCGAGGGCGAAATTGATGCACCATTTGTTCGCGAAATAGTCTTCCATAGCGCTATTCCAGATAGAACGTGCATGTCGCCACCTTCTTGCGCGTGAGCCGCAGGCGCTTGCCCCCGTCCATCACGTAGACGTACCCTTCGGCGTATCGACAATGTGCGCAGTCGCCGCCTACGAGGCATTTCATCGGACAATGGCGCAAGGTCATATAGGGCATTTCGCCCGCCGCAAGAGGCAACCCCAAGGCGTTGGCCGCGTGCGCGTTGTACGCGTTGAGCCCCGCGCCGACCAACATATCCCGCCCCGCGCCCAAGGTGAGGGCGTAGTAGTTATTCGCCAAAACGCCCACGCCACCGGCCGCGATCATCTCTTTCAAGAGGTCGACGTCCTCTTTGGTGGCGAAGTTGGGCAACGCCAGATAGGGCACTGCCCCTTTCTCGCGGCACGCTTGAGCGAAAGCCTTCACATCCTCTTTGCGGTAGTCGGCCGGATCGTAGACCACCCTATCCCCTTCGGGGATATACTCGGGGCTTGCGGTCACCGCATACGGCGCGTACGACGGGAACGCCATGGGCTCGACCGTCCAATGCGCCAAGCGGCGCTTGTAGGGTGCTAATCGTATCGCTTTTATCTCGGCGAACACCCCACGGCGAAACTCGTTAAGTTGCTTCTTGGGCAAAAACACGGCTTCCAAGGCGTCGAACGACACCTTCGCCTCGAACAAATCGCTCTTTGCGAAATTGTCCGCGAAGTCGCGCTCCGCGAGGGGTTGATTTACAGCCGCTTGCGCCACGGGCCCCTCGAACGCGTAGTCTTTGCCGTCCACCGCGAATTTGGCATGGAGCGGCTCCCCAGCACGCACGCACAAGGCGATATCCACCACGTCGCGCCGCCTGCCGTTCAGCACGGCTTTTTCGGCTTCCGCGTCCGTAATGAGGCGCACCGTCGCGCCCACGGACACCTTGGCGGTGGTAGTCAGGCGATAGACGCCCCCCTCTTGTTTGAGGTCGAAGGCGGACACCGTGCATTCCTCTTGCCCGTCCACGAAAAACTTGAGAGCCGAGCGCGGCGTGATGGGCCTGTCCGCGCGGAAATACACCTCGTCGAACCGCTTGCCGTGGTTGACCTCGACGACCTCGCCCACCGCTACGCCGATATGGCTCTGATAGGGCGAAATAATCTCCCCGTTGCCATCGAAATAGCCCGCCGTATACAGGCGATTGAAGGCCAAGGCCAGCCGTTCGCGGTCGGGCGTTTGCCCGTCCAACGCCTTGCGGTATTCGGCCGTGGTCATACCCACGTAGGACGGCCGCCTGGCGCGCCCCTCTATTTTGAGTACGTCCACGCCGGCCGCCGCGAGGTCCAACAGGCGATCTATCATACAAAAATCCTTGGCGGACAACAGATACCCACGTTTCAGCACCTTGCCGTCCTTTTCCAAAGCGTAGGGCAAGCGGCACAACTGCTTGCACCGTCCGCGGTTGCCCGAAGCGTCGCATACGCGCTCGGAGAGGTAGCAGTTGCCCGAGAAACACACGCACAACGCGCCCTGCGCGAAATATTCTATTTCGACCGAGGCGTTGTCCTTGATACGGCGTATCTCGGATAGGGGTGTTTCGCGCGCCAGCACCACCCGACGGAAGCCGAAGGGCAACACCGCCTCCACTCCCTCGAGATTGTGAATGCCCATCTGCGTGGAAGCGTGCAACACCACTTCGGGCGCGCGCTTATGCACCTCGGCCGCCAAGCCGAGATCCTGCACGATAAAGGCGTCCACGCCCATATCGTAGGCGTCCACCAACAGGTCGACCGCCTCTTGCAACTCCTCGTCACGCAGCAAAATATTGAGGGTCAGGCACACCTTTACCCCGAACGTGTGGGCGTAATCGACGGCCTCCTCCAAGGTCTCCAACGTAAAGCCCTCTATATTGTTGCGCGCGTTGAAGCCGCCCACGCCGAGATACACCTCGTCCGCGCCGAAGGCGACCGCCGCGTACAAACTATCCATATTTCCCACGGGTGACAACAGTTTCATACCCCGATTATACCACGTTCCGCCCGATAATTCAATGCGCAAAGTAGTATTTGATAGAGAGATATATCGTAAAAAACTATATTGAAATATAATCGGCCTTTCGCCAAGATGCCACGACATGGTTTTATCAAACATTGTACCGTTCTATTGCAAAAAACGCGCCCATGTGGTATACTGTGAATATGGCAAACGCAAAGCAAAAGAAAAACGCGCATATATGCGCTCAATGCGGGCGCAAAGTCACGGGCAACACCGACGTGTGTCCGTGGTGTCACGCACCCATGCCCGACGCGGACAAAGCCCGCTGGACGGACGACAGCCCTTACGGCGTTTTGGCGCTCGTCTTCTCGGTGGTGCCCATCGTGGGCTACATCTTCGGCGCTTTGGCGCTCTCGCGCAACGCGGGACGACAGCGCACCATGGGCAAGATAGGGCTTACCATCACCTCTATCGTGCATTTCGGTTTGATTCTATTCGGCGTTTTGGCGCTCAATCTCTATATCGAGGCCGTCAAGACCGCCAAACTATCCGGCCTCATCGCCCAACTGATCACATAAAAAGTGTCGGCAAATCCCGCCGCTTTTATTTTTCTATCGCAAAGCCTAATATTGTATCACTTCGCCATCGGCCAAGTGCAACCGAAACGCCGCCGAATAGGGTTGAAATTCCGCGTCAAACGCTTTGTCCCATTGCTCCTTCGTCCCCGCAAAATAAACGTCCTCGAGATTATAGCAGTGGTCCACTATCTCGGGCATCAAGGTGACCAAGGGGTTGTCTATCCTGAGCACCTTCAATTCGGAGCAATCGAAGGCACGGCTCCCCACCCAAAAGACATTGCGGGGCAACGTGATCTCCTCCAACGCACTGCAATAGAAGGCCTTGTCTTCTATCTTCTTGACGCTAAGGGGCAAGCGCACCTTCCTTACCGCGCTGTTGGCGAAGGCATACGCGCCGATGACCGTCACGCCCTCGGGCACCACGACCTCCTCTTCACAGCACTCCACGACCAACAACACACCATTCTCTATCTTACACCTCATACGCACCTCACTCCCTATGATACTCCACTTTCGCTCCTCGGTCAAGGGCAAAGTTCACCTAAGGTAAACGAGATACTCGCTACGCAATGAATTGATTGCTCCGCAATCATGAATTGGCTACCGCCATGATTTCTTGCCTCCGCTCCATGAATTGGCTCCGCCATTGTGTATATTCCCAAACAAAAAGCCAAAGCATTTACCGCCTCGGCTTAATAATAACGTCACATCATTGCCCGCAAACCATTTATATCGTTTGTAAGTATAAATAGGCGCAGCAATGCATCCTCGGATATCGCACAATACGTTCCATTAAATTGCCAATCTGTCGAACAGTTCTCCAACGCGCGGCGACACGGCGCGATAGGCTTTCTGCTCGTCCCCCCGCCCGACAAGATAGTACATGCTGTTATCCTCTTGTTCGATATACAAATATAGTGTGACGCCGCCCTCGATATACCCCAACGTATGCTCACGCAAAAACCGTTGCGTTTCGTCATCTTCTTCGGCGGTCACGTTCACGCCCTCACCCTTTTCCGCATAAATGCCGATCATTCCGTGCGTTGTATCGGATACCGAGTTATAATCGACCGTGAACTCGCTCTCATAAAAATCGAACGTCTCGTCGCCCTTGAAAAGTTTGTCTATATATCCCATGGCCGCGTCGTGCGTCGCATATTCGTGCCTGGTATTGGACGACAACGCATGATACAAGCCCATATGGTGCGCTTCGATAGAAGCGACGTCATCCAAATTGATGCGTATTGCCACTTGTCCGTACCCATTTTCCAACAAGATGGCGTCCTCCGTCAAGGATAGACGATAATCGAAGTCATGCACTTTCTCAAGTGCCTGAGGTCGCTCTGTACAACCGAGCGAACAACACGTCGCCGTACACACAACGATAAAAAGTAAAACAATAATTCTTTTCATAATCATCTCCTATTTAATTCTCTTGCGGATCTATTCCATAGGGTTGCGGAATATTCCCATTGATTTTATACCTTCCGCCGCATTCTTGACATACGCGCCAGCCACCTACCGTGCGAAAATCGTGCGCTGCATGTTTCACATAACCACATTCGGAACAAGTTATTATATGATAATACTGATTGAAATCTACGGGCGCGGAAAAAGAATGATTGTTAGCCCCAATATAATCCCCGCATACACAAACATATGCGTGTTGCGTTCCGCTAATCACAGCCAGTTCACTATAATCATGGTTTTGAAGAATATAATCTCCACACTCGCAAATAACCATATGTTGGGTATTGTTATATGGTTCATAGTCCGTGTACATATGGGCACCATGCATTCTATAGTATTCTACATAAACTGTATCGTTATAATATGGACAATAGTCTCCCCTATGTCGATAAATACCGCACTGACCCCATTTAGAATTTACAACATACAAATCTAGGTCGCCACATACATTGTTTGATTCTCCGGATAAACGTTGTTCAATAATTCCCGAGTGAATGGGTACAATATTTGTGTTGTTACCATCTTCGTAACCATAATAGACTATAATATCTCCTTCCTCACCCGTAGAAACCACATAATCATGTGAAACTATAAAATTAGTTGGGTCATTTATCCAATATGGATTTAAATTAGATTGACTATACCAAGCATAGGAATGGCAATTATACCTATTAGAAGGGTTATCAATAAATTGTGCGTTAGGATATAGGATACTAATTGTTAGAATAAGCTCAGATATCATATCAGGTACCGGGTCATAATAGGCATCTATAAAAGCACAATTCCCAAACTCGTATTTTGAAAAGGCTTCAACTTTTATTGAATTAATCCTTGTAGATAAATACGTTATACCATTAATAACAACAGCATAATCTTTGGCGTAATTTTGGCCTAAAACATAAATCTCATCAGCGTTTGCTAAGTCAACATTAATAAATGAAATAGAAAACGTCAAGACGAGAATAATAACAAAAATAAATAATGATTCAAATAAATGTAAATTTGTATAAGTTTTCATAATACCCTCCAAAATACTTAAAAAATTATATGGTATTATATTTATTAAATTTTCATTTTTCAATCGTAAATGTCTTTGACTTTAGAATTATTGCAAAACTATTTCCAATTGTATCGCTAATTATTATAATTATAATAAAACATTATTCATTGTCAAGGGTTTCGACTTTTTTTAATTAAAACTTAATCTGCCGACATACTAAATCATATCATATAATAAACCGCGTATTATTATATAACAACTGTAAACAGATAAATGGTATATGGTTATTTATTTTGTAAAAACCCATCACTAATGTGACGAAACGTGTTGTTTCGCAACTCAATGTGTTTGGACTTATTAAACATTGTATAGAAATTGAATCTCATTACTTCCCATATCGGTTGATAATATTATACACCTCGGCTATGCGGGACTATAACGAGCCACACACTAAGCCGAGATTTTACCTTGGTCTTAAGATTAGTCATTATACCGCTATCCTCGTCTCTTACGTGCACTCCATCAACTGGCGGGAAACTGACTTTCATTTCAAACCAACGTTAATGAGGAATGAAAACGGGATAAATAGTGGGTATGCGAGCACACAAAAAGCCGAGGTTGCCCTCGGCTTTAAGAATATTTGTTTTTTCCTCGATTATTCCACATCTCAAAGCCCTTAACGGGGCACCAGCGAAGAAACTCTATATCAAGAATCCCAGAGCGGATACCTCAAACCCTCGTTAATGGAAGACTCATATCAAGAATCCCAGGGCGGATAATTACACTCAAAACCCCCGATAATGGGAGTCGAGAATGTGATGAATGCGTGGGTGTACTAACGAACGAGGGCAAACCCAATGTACTGACGTACATGGTCTGCACGAGAGAGCGGACAGCCCGCTCAGTCGCGCATTATCACCCCATTATCGGGGGTTTTTGATGTTGGCTTGGGCAGCAGCCAGACGCGCAATAGGCACACGGAAGGGGCTGCAAGAGACATAGTCCAAGCCGATCTCGTGGCAGAACTCGATGCTCGAAGGATCGCCGCCGTGCTCACCGCAGATACCGCAGTGAATGTCTTTGCGCTCCTCGTGACCCATCTTGACGGCCATCTTCATCAACTTGCCCACGCCCACGGTGTCCAAACGCGCGAAGGGATCGGACTCGTAGATCTTGGCGGCGTAGTAGCTCGGCAAGAACTTGCCCGCGTCGTCACGGCTGAAGCCGAAGGTCATTTGGGTGAGGTCGTTGGTGCCGAAGCAGAAGAACTCGGCCTCTTTGGCGATCTCGTCGGCGGTGAGGGCCGCACGGGGGATCTCGATCATGGTGCCCACTTCGTACTTCAACTGCACGCCCGCCTCTTTGATGACGGCGTCGGCGGTGGCGACCACGGTCTTCTTGCAGTACGCCAACTCTTTCACTTCACCGACCAAGGGGATCATGATTTCGGGCACGACCTTCCAATCGGGATGGCGTTTTTGCACGGCGATGGCGGCCTTAATGACGGCCTTGGTCTGCATGATGGCGATCTCGGGATAGGTCACGGCCAAACGGCAGCCACGGTGGCCCATCATGGGGTTGAACTCGTGCAGGCTGTCGCAGATGAGTTTGATCTCTTCCACGGTCTTGCCTTGGGCTTTGGCCAAGTCGGCGATGTCCTTTTCCTCGGTGGGAACGAACTCGTGGAGAGGAGGATCGAGGAAACGAATGGTGACGGGTTGACCTTTGAGGGCCTCCATCAAACCTTCGAAGTCGGCCTGTTGCATGGGCTCGATGGCGTCCAGAGCCTTGGTACGCTCTTCGACGGTCTCGGAGCAGATCATCTCACGGAACTTGTCGATACGGCCGGGGCCGAAGAACATATGCTCGGTACGGCACAGACCGATACCTTGGGCACCCAACTCGGCGGCGCGCTCGGCGTCGGCGGGAGTGTCGGCATTGGTGCGCACGCCCATTGCTTTGTACTTGTCGGCCAACTTCATGATGCGGCCGAAGTAACCGCTGTTGGGATCGGCGGGCACGGTCTTGATGATGCAGTCGTAAATATTGCCGGTGGAGCCGTCCAAGGACAACGCGTCGCCCTCGCGGAATATCTTGCCGGCCAACTCGAAGTATTTCTCTTCTTCGTGCATACGGATATCACCGCATCCGGACACACAGCAGGTACCCATGCCACGGGCGACGACCGCCGCGTGAGAGGTCTGACCGCCGCGCACGGTGAGGATACCTTGGGCGTACTTCATACCCTCGATATCTTCGGGGCTGGTCTCCAAACGAACGAGGATGACGTTCTTGCCGGCTTTGCCTTGCTCGACCGCGTCTTCGGGGGTGAAGACGATGGTACCGGCGGCGGCGCCGGGAGAAGCGGCGATACCTTTGCCGACCACGTTATTCTTGTCGGCGTCTTTCAGCGCTTTGGCGTCGAAAGTGGGGTGCAACAACATATCCAAGGTCTTGGCGTCGATTTGCAACAGGGCCTCTTTCTCGCTGATCATGCCCTCGTCGAGCAAATCGCAGGCGATACGGATGGCGGCGGCGGCGGTACGCTTGCCGTTGCGGCATTGCAACATATACAGTTTGCCGTTCTCGACGGTGAACTCCATATCCTGCATATCGCGATAGTGCTTTTCGAGCAACTCGCACACGTCGAGGAATTGCTTGTACGCCTCGGGGAACTTGTCCTTCATCTCGTCGATGTGCATAGGCGTGCGCACGCCGGCCACGACGTCTTCGCCCTGCGCGTTGACGAGGAACTCGCCCATCAAGCCGCGCTCGCCGGTGGCGGGGTTACGCGTGAAGGCCACGCCCGTACCCGAATTGTTATTGAGGTTGCCGAACACCATGGGCATGACGTTGACGGCGGTGCCCCAGCTGTAGGGGATGTCGTGGTCCATACGATAGACGTTGGCGCGGGGGTTGTCCCAGCTGCGGAACACGGCACGCACGGCGGCGTCCAACTGCTCCTTGGGATCGGAGGGGAAGTCCTTGCCGAGGGCCTCTTTGTATTTGGCTTTGAATTGGTCGGCCAAGCACTTGAGGTCTTGGGCGGTCAAATCCACGTCGAACTTGACGCCGCGGGCTTCTTTGAGGTCGTCGATAAGTTTCTCGAACTCTTTCTTGCTCACTTCCATAACGACGTCAGAGAACATTTGGATGAAACGTCTGTAGGAGTCATAGACGAAACGCTCGAACTTGGGATCGGGGTTGCCCTTGATCATAGCGGCGACCACTTCGTCGTTCAAGCCCAAGTTGAGGATGGTGTCCATCATGCCGGGCATGCTGGCGCGGGCACCCGAACGCACGGAGACCAACAAGGGGTTCTTCAAATCGCCGAACTTCTTGCCGTTGATTTGCTCCATGATCTCGATGTTTTTCATAATCTCGGCCATGATGTCGTCGTTGATGGTACGACCGTCTTCGTAGTATTGCGTACAGGCTTCGGTGGTGATGGTGAAACCTTGGGGCACGGGCAAGCCGATTTTGGTCATTTCGGCGAGGTTGGCACCCTTGCCGCCCAGCAATTCGCGCATTGAGGCGTCGCCTTCGGTGAACAGGTAAACATACTTCTTAGACATAAAACGTCCTCCTAAAAAAAATTCGTAAAATAGCGGGCTGTAAACCCAAATCCCATTATATACGAAAAACCGCAAGTTGTAAAGGTTTTATATAAAATATTTCCATACTTTTTCACGCATACGCATAGCGTACGCAAAAAAAATCACGCCGTTTTGCGGGATAGCAGATGACAAATCGCACGATACGACCTATATAAATTACGATTAAACGCAAAAAGGAGACGCAATGGATCAATCCGTTCTCGACAACATTCAAACGGAAAGAGAGGCAATACGCACCGAAGACGAACGCTTGGGCGCGGCCTCTTTCACCGCCAAACGTCAGATGGACAACGGGGCGGCGTACTACCGCTTGGCCTCGACTTGCTACGAGCACCGCGCGGAAGATCGCGCGGCGTACCTTTCACTTGCCGTTTCGCTGTCGCAAGAGGCAGTTATCGCCTACTCTACCGCGCAAGACCTCGGCGCGACGTCCGTATTGCCCGATAAGGGCAAAGCCAACTATTTGGCCGCTTTGTGCCAATGGGAACGCCGCCACCTATCCGCCGCTCTCACGCTCGCCAACGCCGCCCTCGCCGACTTCACGGCCATCAAACCCAAAGAGCCGAACGAGCACGCCCGCCTCGCCGAAACGCAATATCTTATCGCTGAGATACTGTACCTCGAAGAAGAATACGACCTTGCCGAAGCCGCCGTGCGCAAAGCGATAAAAGCCTACGGCGAAGCGGCGGCGGACGCTGCCGACTACACCCTTCCTACGGCAGATTGCTACCACACGTACGCCCGTATCTGCCTGCGAATAGAGAATTACGAAAAGGCGACGCGTTTTTGCAACGAAGCAATCAAGCGCTATACCGAAGCCAAAAAAGGTCACCGCAACAAGGACATAGTCCTACGCTTACTACAAGCGGAAGTGACGAGCGCCGAGATAACCTCTTTTACGCACAGCGTCCGCGCTTTCGTCACCTTGAAAACGCGGGAGATTATAACCGAAACCTTCAAACTATCCGATGAAAAACGTCGCGACCAAGCGAGTCGCGTGCGCGGGAAGGCGCAGTACGTCTGCGCCGTCAACGATTTTCGCCGCGAATACCGAGGCGGTATGAGTCAAAGCGTCGGCGAAGCCCTATCCACGAGCCAAGCGCTCAGCGCCGCCCATCCCGATGACCCCGTCTACCGCGAGGACTACGCCCAAACCCTCGTACTCCAAGCCGCCGTCAAGCGCAAGGAAGGCTGCTACGACGCCGCCGTCAAAGCCCTGCAATGCGCCGTCCACCATCTTCTCAAGGCGCAGAACGGGGACGAAGAAGCCTACTATCCCGACCTTGCCGCGGCCTACTTCGACCTCGGGCTCATCTACGTCCACCTGCACGATTACGCCGACGCCCGCGACGCGCTGCTTTCGGCCGTAGACCGCAGCCGCAAAGACCGCTCCTGCGCCTCGGCCAAAATCGCCGACAAACGCCTCGCGTGGGAATACTATCATTTGGGCGAATTGTATTTGACCATCCGACGCAAAGAGACCGCCCTCGCCTACTACCGTGCCGCTTTCGCCTCGCTCGCCGACTACGGCGCGCCCATAGAGGGGCTCACGCAAAACGTCAACCGACGCATCCGACAAATCCGAACCGAATGAAAGCCGATTCTTCAAGACAAACCGAACGACGAGATTTCGACCGCGTGCAAGAGGCGCTACGGCGCAACCCCGCCTTGTACCCCGAGGCGGAAGAAGCCACGCTCGTACGCCTTGCCGATCCGAGGCATTCGAGGAATCCTCACGCACGTCATTCCGAGGCATTCGAGGAATCCCATAAGTAGAGGCACCATCGCAAATCGCAGAGCGATTTATCTCGCATTGCGTAGCAATATCTCGCAGTTGGCTTTGCCAACTATCTCTCATTCGCCCTCGGCGAACCCACAACTCGTGCATAGCACGAACTTCACTCAAGGCTGTGCCTTGAACTTCACTGCGAAGCAACTTCACTTTCGCATAGCGAAAACTTCACCGTGCAAGGCGCGCTCACAACGCGCCTTTGCGCAAATCCCTATTGACATTTGTCACTTCCAATGCTATATGTATAGTAGCATCCAACAAGGAGGTTTCCACCAATGAAAAGAATCAAAATATTCATCGGCTCGTCCATCGTAGACCTGCGCGAGGAGCGCTTGGAACTGATGTCCTTCATCCAATCCCTCAACAACAAGTACGTTGACCGAGACCTGTTCATCGAAGGCTACGTCTGCGAGGAGACGGACTCCGCCATGCGCTTGGACGGCTCCCAAGCCCAACACAACGACTACATCAAGGACGATGCCGACGTGGCTATTTTTATGTTCTACCGCAAGGCGGGTGAGTTCACCTTGGAGGAACTCCGCCTCGCCCGCGAGGCGTTCCGCGCCAAAGGAAAACCGTCCGTTTACGTGTTCTACAAGGCGGCAGAGAACAAAGAGCCCGCCATCACCGAGGATATCAAACATTCCATCGACGTGGTCTTCAACGAATACGGTCACTACTACAAGATGTTCGAGCACACCGACACCATCAAGCTGGAACTCCTCCAAGCCCTCTCCGACTCCCTTCCCGGCAAGCCCGAACTGCTCGTCAAGGACGGCAACGTCCTCTTCGCGGGCGAGCCCGTCTCGGATATTTCCGCCGCCAACGTATTCGCCTACCAAAACAACCCCGAACTCCAACGGCTCAAGGACGGGATGGCGTCGGCGAAAGCCGCCATGCTAAAAGCATCCTCGAGCGGAGACTTCGAAGCCATGCTCCGCTACTCCAAGCAATACAACGAACTGGAGGAGACTTACCACACGTTGGAAAAGGACATCTTAGCTATGCTTATCTCCTTCACCAAGGAAAGCGCCAAGTCGGCTAAACCCAACCCCCGCCGTTTGCAAGCCCTGCGCCTACTGGAACTCGGCAAGGTCGCCGAAGCCAAGGAACTCATCACGCAAGAGGAGCTCAACCACCGCGCAGAAAGCATGGTTTCCCGCAAGAAACTTATCCTCGAGCAATTCCGCCAAGAGGAACTCGACCTCGTCGAGGATACCAAGATGCGCATTCAGGCCCTTTTGCTCGATACGTCCAACCCCGACCGCTTCACCCAAATAGAAGCGGCCTACGCCAATGCCTACCCCGCCGCCCAAGACGCCAAAGCGTATAAGTTTGTATTGGATTACATAGCCTATTTGTACAAGCAAAAACAATATACGCAGGCAATCCAAGTTGCCGAGTGGTTACACACGGCATATCAATCCGACGTGAATATCCAAGACGATGCAAAAGCGAACTTGTTGAACCTGCTCGGTATTCTCTACGACGGAAACGGCAGACCGCAAGAGGCTGAGAAACTCTACAAAGAAGCGTTGACTATCTACCGCCGTCTCGCAGACGAGAACCCCGCTGCATTCGAGGCCGATGTCGCCGATACCTGCAACAATCTCGGTAATCTCTACGCCGATAACGGCAAACCGCAAGAGGCTGAGAAACTCTACCTCGAAGCGTTGACTATCTACCGCCGTCTCGCAGACGAGAACCCCGCCGCGTACGAGGGCCGTGTCGCCATGACCTGCAACAATCTCGGTAATCTCTACGCCGATAACGGCAAACCGCAAGAGGCTGAGAAACTCTACAAAGAAGCGTTGACTATCTACCGCCGTCTCGCCAAGGAGAACCCCGCAACTTTCGAGGGCCGTGTCGCCGTTACCTGCAACAATCTCGGTAGTCTCTACAAAAACGGCAGACCGCAAGAGGCTGAGAAACTTTACCTCGAAGCGTTGACTATCTGCCGCCGTCTCGCCAGGGACAACCCCGCTGCATTCGAGGCCGATGTCGCTATGACCTGCTACAACCTCGGTAATCTCTACGCCAAAAACGGCAGACCGCAAGAGGCTGAGAAACTCTACCTCGAAGCGTTGGATATCCGCCGCCGTCTCGCAGATGAGAATCCTGCCGCGTACGAGGGCCGTGTCGCCGATACCTGCAACAATCTCGGTAATCTCTACAAAAACGGCAGACCGCAAGAGGCTGAGAAACTTTACCTCGAAGCGTTGGATATCCGCCGCCGTCTCGCCTAGGAGAACCCCGCAGCATTCGAGGCCGATGTCGCTATGACCTGCAACAATCTCGGTAATCTCTACAAAAACGGCAGACCGCTAGAGGCTGAGAAACTCTACCTCGAAGCGTTGGATATCCGCCGCCGTCTCGCCAGGGACAACTCCGCCGCCTTTGAGGCCGATGTCGCCACTACCTGCAACAATCTCGGTAGTCTCTACGCCAAAAACGGCAGACTGCAAGAGGCTGAGA
>JAFPXC010000012.1 GCA_017394805.1 Clostridia bacterium
CATTCCCAAAATTGTTTGGATTGCACCCATAAAGTGTTGTCAAGCCATATCTCTGGCGGGGGATATACAAACCAAGGGACGAATGTTGGGCATAAAACAAACTGCAGTGTTTGTGGTTTTGATTACATAGAAGCCCATAGTTGGTTGTATAACAATGCATTCGGTTGCTATATTTGCCGCAAATGCCCCGCACGATCATACAACGGACAATCTCCTTATGGCTATCATGATAAAGAAATGCAATAGCCGTCGGAAACATAAAATAGTTTCGTTCCTCACACCAATGAGCACAGCTGTAAATAATGCATGTTATTGCGAAATAGAGGCGGCAAACGTTTGCCGTCTTAAAAGGTTTATGGTATAATGAGGCCGAAACCAAAAGTTCGCCAAGCGAGCAAAAGAGGATTGTATGGAAATCTTACGCAACCGCAAATACTTTATATGCGATATGGACGGCGTCATCTACCACGGCAACAAATTGTTGCCCGGCGTCAAAGAGTTCGTCCGCTGGATGAAGGACGAAGGCAAGGAGTTTTTGTTCCTCACCAACGGCAGCGGCAAATCCCCCAAGGAATTGCACATGAAATTGTTGCGCATGGGGCTGGACGTAGGCGAGGATCACTTCTACACCAGCGCGTTGGCCACCGCCAAATTCCTCTCCAATCAACTGCCCGGTTGCAGCGTCTACGCCATCGGCGAGCCGGGGCTTCTCAACGCCCTCTACAACGAGGGGCTCACCTACAACGACGTAGATCCCGACTACGTAGTGGTGGGCGAGACTTTCTCCTACAACTGGGACCACATCTGCAAGGCCATGCGCTTGGTGCAGAACGGTGCCAAACTCATCGCCACCAACTCCGACCTCACCTACCCCGAGGAGCAAGGCATCGCCCCCGCCTGCCGCGCCCTCTGCGCCCCCATCGAGATCACAACGGGCCGCCAAGCCTACTACGTAGGCAAGCCCAACCCCCTGATGATGCGCACCGCCCTGCACATGATGCACGCCCACGGCCACGAGACGGCCATGATCGGCGACAATATGAAGACGGACATCATAGCGGGCATCGAGAGCGGTCTCGACTCCATTCTCGTCCTTTCGGGCGTCTCCACCAGGGAGAATATCGCGGAGTTCCCCTATCGCCCCCGCCTCATCATCAACGGCGTAGGCGACATAGTCCCCGGCTATAGCGACCGCGACTGATACCGTTACCGCCAAAAACGACGGGCTGTTGAGAATCGTTTTCTCGACAGCCCGTTTTTCGTACATATGCGCGAATATTGCTTTGTATCCTATTTACTATCGCAAGATTATCTCGCCTCGTCCGTGGCGACTTCTATCACCGTTGCCCCGTTTATCTCCACCAAGTAGCAGGCTTTCACCTTGCGCCCGAAGGCGTTTGCCGCCGCCTTGGCGTACAGTTCGAGTTGCATTCGATAGGTCTCGGCGAGCTTGTCGGGGCGCGAGGACAACTTGAAGTCCACCACGGTCAACCCGTCGTCCTCCACCATCAACAGGTCGATAACGCCCTGCACCAGCACGGTTTCGTCCGCATCAAAACAAATATCCCGCGCGTTCTCGCCCGACACGAAGCGCAGTTCGTGGTACGTCTTCACGCTCTCCTCGTTTACCTTTTGCATGAGGGGCAGCACCAAACACCGCGCCACTTTCTCGGCGTCTATGCCCTCGGCCTCTTCCGCCTCCAGCAGGTGTTCATCGACCAATCGCGCCAATTCCTCTTTCACGGCGTCGGCGTCCACGGCGCGGTAGGATATATGCTGAAATACCGTATGATACGCCGTGCCGCGCTGCATTTCTTCCTTGCCTTCGAGGAAGGATGGCAAGGGCAACTCTTTTTCGTAATGCCGATGATTGAGGGCGGTGACGGTGTACTTCTTTTCCAACTTTATCGCGTTCTCGTATCGATACGCCCTATCTTCCCGCACGTCGTCGAATTTACCCGATTCGTCCACGACTTTCACGCTTTCCGACGCGGGCGTATAATCCAATTCGTACGGCCACATATAACCTCTCAAAGACGGATCGCAATCCATCGCGTAGTTCAACCAGGTCATGAAGTTGTCGGTCGTAGCGGGGAAGTGATTGATTTCTTGCGTTTTCTCCCCCGTTTTTTTGTTCTTTTTCAAATCGACTTTTGCGCCCGTCATAAACAGATAGCATTGCGCTCTCGTCATCGCCACGTACAGTAGGCGCAGTCTGTCCTCGTTTTCTTTTAGGCTCTTGTTCAGTTTGATCACCGCTTTGGCAAAGGTATCGCTTTGTGTGCGCTCGGCCTTGTCGTAGTACACCATTCCCAAGCCCAAATCCTTATCCAATTCGATGGACTGCGCGCCGCCAGTGCTCCTATCGTCGTCCAACGCGGGCAGAATGACCGCGGGATATTCCAATCCCTTGCTCGCGTGTATCGTGCTCACCATCACGCGATCCAACGACGCGTCGACCGACACGTTTTTCAACTCGGTCACGGGAAATTTGTTGTAATAGGAGCAGAACGAGGTCAGGTTTTGCCCGAAATTCTTGCCCTCGATACCGGCGATAAAGAGTTCCAGCGCCGCCATACGCTCGGGGCCGTCCGGCTGCGCGTAGAGATAATCGACGTACCCCATGTCCACGATGCAGTCGCGGAACAAGGTAGATAGCGGCGTAAATGAAGCCGCGAAGGTGTATCTCTTCACGTTTTCGAGGAATTTTCTTACCCGTTCGGCAAGGGCGTCGTCCTTTTTCGCATACGCCGCGAAGGCTTGCCAATACGGCGCATACGTATCCGCGGAGGCCTTGCGTATCGCGGCCAATTCCGCGTCCGAGAAGCGACCGAACGCCGAACGAAGCACGGTCAACAATGGATAATCCTGCATGGCGTTGTCCAACACGTTGGCCAAGGCGATGAGGACGTTGACGTCTTTGATGCCCGTATCTCCCGCGAACGTGTCCATATTGAGGGGAATGCCCATTTGCAATAGCGTAGGAACGATACGCTTGTGCAAATTGCGCTTTTTCAACAGGATGGCGAAATGCCGATAGCCCATATACACTTCTTTCCCCTTGATGAGCACCTTTTCGTGCAAGTGGTTGCGGATGAAGTTGGCTATCGCCACGCCCTCTTTGTGTTCGACCGTTTTTTCGGCAAAAGCCGCCTCTTTCACGCTATACGTGCCCGTGCTCGGCTCGTCGTCTTCTTTCTCCTCGTCGTAGAAATAGAATTGCACGGCGTCTTTGTTAAAAGGCGTTTCTTCGAGCAACTCGAACCGCGACTCTTTTTCGTAATCGACGCCGCCGAATTCCTCGGTCATCAAGCGATCGAACACGCGATTGACCACGGAAAGGATGCACCTGTCCGAGCGGAAGTTCCTGCCGAACGTAATCGCCCGCTCGCGGTCTTCCGCCGACCAAGTGCGGAGAAGCCGCAGGAATATCTCGGGTTCCGCCTCGCGGAAGCGGTATATGCTTTGTTTGCTGTCGCCCACCACAAAGAGCCGCCCTACGGGGGCAATATAGCCGATAATGACGCTCTGCACGTGGTTGGTATCCTGAAATTCGTCCACAAAGACGTAATCGTGACGGGCGCGTATTTCCTCGCGTATCTTCTCATCCGACAGTATTTTGGTGGCGTACAATTCCAAATCGGCGAAGTCCACCACGGACAACTCTTTCTTTTGTTTGGCGTACAGCGCGGCAAACTCCAAGGTCAAATCACACAACTGCTTCACGAAGCCCGCGCTACCCATGTGCCTTTTGACCAATTCTTCGTACGTCCCCAATTCGGCGACGCTTTTTACTCTCTCTTTCAAGAACGATACGTACGCCTCTTTCCACAAATTGAAATTCGGATACGGTTTGCACGGGTAGAATCTATGTGCCTCGTCGGCAATTTCTCTATACGCCGCCAATATTTCTTTTACGCTCGTGGCGTCGGCGTATTTTCGGACGTACTCGTCGAGGCGCACGACGTGCTTCCAATAGGTCTCCTTCTCATATTTGGGCACTTCGCTTTTGATTGTCAACACGAGGCTCTCCACGCCTTGGCGGATCTCCACGGCCTTGTCGTGGATCAACGCGTAAAAATACTTCGCCAAACGCGTGTTTTCAAAGTTCACCCCGTACTCGTCGTTATAGATATCCCACAACCACTTCTCTCGGTCTGGTTGATTGGTCATGCGCTCGTAGATGTTTTTCAGCAAATCGAAAAGGTCGTCGTCTTTACGCAGATTCACCATCATACGCAAATCGTAGAACGAGTCGTCCCCCGTTTCTTCGCGCAGTTTTTCCTTTTCCTCGATCAACGCGTCGAACGCCTTGTACATCAATTCGTTGGCCGCGTCCTCTTCGATGATCCGCACCGAGGGCGACAAGGGAATCTGCTCGAAAAACTCCCGCACCAAGCCGTAGCAGTAGCCGTGAATGGTAGAAATATTCGCATAGGGCAAATCGTCGATTTGCTCCATCAACGCGGCGCGCTCCTCGGCGGTAACCACCGTCTTCATCTCCTCGTACAGGCGTTTGCGCAGTTTTTCCTTCATTTCCTTGGCGGCGGCCTCGGTAAAGGTCAACAGCGTCATTCTTCGCACGGGCGTACCGTTTTTCATCAAGTTATACGCCCGCTCGATCATCGTGCTCGTCTTGCCGCAGCCGGCACTTGCCGTCACGATGACGTTGTCGTTCGTCTTTTCTATCGCCTTCTTTTGATCTATCGTCCAACTCATAATTTCACCCGAAAAGAGGTCGTGTCCACCTTTACGCTTTCTCTTAGGTCGCGCTCCGTATTGTCGCACATATACTTTGCGTTGCAATATTTACAATCATCGTATTCATAGGGTTTTGCTTCGATGTAGCCCGTCTTGATTTCCGCCACCGCGGTTTCCATCACGCGACGGACATAATCGATTATGGCGTCGAGTTCACCTTCTTCCAGCGTTCGATCTCCCGTCACCGTATTCTTGAAATACTTGGCGCGAGCACTCCATTCTGCGTTCCAGGTGCTGTCCATCTCCCGCAGCAGTTCCTCGTCGTGGGGCGCATATCCCCTCAGGCTACCGATGGGCGCCTTCTCTTCGTTTTTCTGATAGGCGCCGCTTATTTGCTTGTAAAAGCCGCCTACGGGCATTTCGTTTTCCTGCCGCAACGCGCCGAGATAGGCGTAGAGTTGCACTTTCAGCCCGACGTACGCGTCCACCAAAGACACGCTGATCTTCCCCGTCTTATAGTCTACGACGTAATACTTTTCGATACCTGCCGCGCCGTCTTCGTAGCGGTCGATACGGTCTATCTTTCCCTTCAGTTTCACGCCGCCCAACTCGATAGAGGGATAGACGCCTTTCTCGTCGTCAAAATTCACTTCGAACTCACGCGGGGTGTACTTGCTGCGCCTTATCAACGCCACTTCGCGCGGCACGACCACGTGGCTTTCGCGGCGGATGCGCTCGATCTGCACCTTCTTTTCCGACGCGCCTATGCTCTCGTACCGAGGCTCGCTCAACACGGTGTCGAGCGCCGCGTCCACGCGTGTATCTACTTCGTCGTCTTTCATTTCATCGATACAAGCGCGGACGGCGGTTACGTCCCCCTTCTCGTCTTCGTAGATTTTCTTGAAGAAGTTTTCCAGTACCGCGTGCAGCACGTTGCCCGTATCCAGCGCGTCCAAGCCCGCCTCTTTGCGCTCCTTGGCGTGCAACCCGTGTTTTACGAAATGCAGGTAGGGACACTTGAAGTAGGTTTCCAACTGCGAAATACTCGTCTTGCCTTTCGGGAAGAAAAGTTCGGCCGAATTTTCGATTTTCTCTTCGTCGTTACGGAAGAGCGCGTCGTATTCCACGCCTTTTCCCACCTCATCCAACAATTCCCGCACCTCGGCGAAACAGTCTTCATCCATTCTGTCGCGCGCACGCAACATCACCTTGTACGCATTCTTTTTCGTGGCGATCTGCTCGGCGATGGTGTGATCCAATCCGTCGTAAACGTCGGGCGCCTCTTGCTCGTTGCCCGCTTCGTCCGCGATTTTCGGTTTCTCGTACAAAGACGCCAGCGAATTGACCAAGACGGACGGATACGTCTCGTTGCCCGCTTGGTCGCGCACGCTATAACTGACGTACAGTTTTTCCTCGGGGACGAGCAACAACTGTTCGAGATAAAACATCGCGTAGCGGCCTTCTTGCTTGGGCGAGGGATAGATGACGAAATCACGCGCCTGCATCGCGCCGAAGAACGCGTCCGACAGGATAGATCCCGCTTGAGGTACTTCGGGCAGCACGCCGTCGGCGGCCCCTATCACGAACATGGCCTTCACGCGGTCATAACGGCTGTCCTTGGCTTCGCCCACGTACACGCAATCAGCGCTTTGGGGCAATAGACTTATCTTCACGCTTTCCAAGGCCGACCGCAGCAACAGCAGAAACTTTTCGATGGCTCTTTCTTCCGCCGCCTTGGACGCTTCCTCGCCGTCGTAGCAGAGTTCGTCGCCCAGAAGACGCTTGGTCAGCGTCAACAATTCCCGCAACCGCTTGGGCACCTGTTCGCTGCGCTTCGCCCCCTCGACGAAGCCCAACTCTTCCTGCTTGGCGTGGAATACAGCGAATTTTTTATCGATATCGTACGCCGCGAGGAATGCGAGAATGGCGTCTACGAAGTCGCCCACCGTCCTACACGCCGACGTATCGATCTGCGCGGCCATAAAGGCCTTGCGCACGCATTCGGCTCTTTCGGGTTGATCGCCTTCCTTGATGTCGCGGTAGGTGAGCTCTTTGCCGAATCGGCTATAATCGATGCCGAACTTGCGGCAATAATTTTCAAAGTAGTCCACTTCCTTCGTCGAGCAGTCGAAGAAGGCGTTTTTCACCACTTTCATCACGCTGTCGAAGGCGTATCTTTGACGTTTTGCTTCCAGCCCGTCCAGCAAAAACCGCACCACCGGCTCATCCGAAAGCGTCACCTTCGTATCGCGGAAATAGGGTATGCCGTACTCGGCAAACACCGCGCGCAACACGTCGTCGTAGGCGTCGGCTTCGGCGCAAACGATCGCAATATCCCTATAACGGTACCCCTTTTCTCGTACCAATTTGCAAATCTCGGCGCACACCTCGCGTATTTCGGCGGTAGCGTCGGGGCTGTGGAACAGGCGGAAAGGTTGCACGATGGGCGCGGGCGTCGTTTCATATCCAAAGAGATCGTTTTCCAATACGGCCTTTATAGGCGAAAGGGGCTCGTACACCCGCTCGGTATTCACGAACAGGCCGCTGTTTTTCGCGTACTTCACCAGTTCCTCGCGCAAATCGGCGGGGTAGATGCGGCGGTTGGATTTGCCGACGTCTTCTCCGATAAACCCCACGTGCACCCCCTTTGCGTATTGCATCAGGGACTCTATGACGTTGTACTGCATACGGTTGAAGCAGTAGAAGTCCACGACGAAGTACTCGGTCGCCGCCACGTCCTCGCTTTGGGGTATGGCATTCACCAACGCTTGCAGGCGCGACGTAGGGTCGAGTTGGTCGCCCAGCACTTGGATATAGCGGCTGTAAATCGTGGCCATATCCGTCATCTTGTCCTTCATTCGCCCGCCCGTTTTTTCTGCGGCGGCCAAGAGATTCTCGGCGGATATGCCGCTGTCGCGTATGGCCACCAACGCGCTGTACATCTCGTTGGCAAAGCCGTTCAACGCGCACGCGTTGCGAAAAAAGACCAATTCGTCCTTCACCTGATACAGCGCCTTGGACAACAGCATCGTACAGCCTTCGGGCGTCAAGCAATCTCGGGCGGCGTTGCCTAAAACGCGCACGGCGAGCCGCGCGAACGTCAGCACCTCGATATTGACGGTCGAGCCGAAGCGCTTCGCGATGCTCTCTTCCATAGCCAGCGTATCGCGGTCGGGCACCAGCACGACTTGTTTACGCCCTACGTCCGCGGACAATTTATTCAAAATGTGTTCGGACAACCCCCGCAAAGTATTTCCCGCATAAAAGGTTACGTTTCCCATTGTTTTCTCCTCAGCGTAACGGTTTTCAAAAGGACATTAGTATAAAAAGCAACTCGTTGATTTTTATACTATACATTTATATTAGTCTATCTTTTTTCAAATTGCAATATAATGATTGATATTTTTTCATTTGTTTGGTATAATAGGTTAAATCGCAAATTATGAGGATATCTATGAAAAAGGTTTTATTAGTCCTTGCCGTGGTCGTCATAGCCTTGAGCACCGTATTCGGCGCCATCGCATGCAGCAACGTCAACCAAATCAATTTCATATCGGTCGTTGCGCGTGATTACGAGCAATACACCTACATCGTCTACGAAGTCGTGTCCACCACCGAGAAGAACGCGATAGGCACCTTCACCTATTCCTTCAAACGCATCGTCGTCCCCGACGGCAACGTCACCAAGTACGTCTTGAACGACAAAGAATATACCTTCTCTTCGGGCGGCGTCATCAAAACCCAACTCAACGTCACCGAAGGCACCTACAAGGGCGAGAACGTCACGAGCGAAGTCCTTTTTCAAAACGCCTTCTCCCCCATCGCCTCCAAAAAGGTGTACAACGCGTTCTCAGACGGTGCGGCGGACGAGGCGCGTTCGTACGTCAGCGTCATCGACTATACCGCCAAGAAGAATATCAGCATCACCGTCAACGGCAAAGAGCAGACCTTCAAAAAGCCCAACTACTGCTACGACAACGACACCTTGTACAGCCTTGCCCGCGGTAGCGATATTTCCCGTCAAAGCTATTCCCTGTCCGTCGCCGGCGTAGACAATCTACAGGGCGGCACCCGCACGATAGTCATGGCCAAAATGGTCAATCCCGTTAGTCTGGACGTTCCCTTTATGAGCGCCGAACCGCTTTCGGCCACCTGCGTGGCCATCACCGCCGCCGCCAAGTACGGCTCGGGCACTTCGGGCTACGTCTACTTCGTGCCCTCCTATCGCCACACCGATTCCACCGGCAAGCAGATCGACCTCAACAAGGTCCCCGTCCGCATAGACGAAGGCAAATATATGTACGTCCTCACCGCCATCAGCACCGAGGAATAAACGCAGATTTTTTCCCTCAAAAACCATTAGCCCAAAACAAATATCCATCGGCCAAGCCGATGGATATTTTATGGATTTTTCCACAACTCGCGCTCTGCGCGAACTTCACGCAAGGCTATGCCTTGCACTTCACTTGCAATGCAAACTTCACTTCGCCGAAAGGCGAAACTTCACGTTTGCATAAAGCGTGGCTTTATGCAAGACGTAGCGCTATCTCCATCATCGCCGTAAAGGATTTTTGCCTCTCCTCGGACGTGGTTATCTCGTCGGGGTAGACGAAACTATCGCTCACCGTGCAGATACACAGCGCCTTTTTCCCCGCTCTTGCGGCGTTGCAATACAAGGCGGCCGATTCCATTTCCACGCCCAGCACGCCCATTTTGGCCCATTCCATACCCGACGCCGCGTCGTCGTAGAACACGTCGGACGACAGGATATTGCCCACCTTATAGCGGACGCCCGCTTCCTCGCACAACTCGGCGGCTCGGCGCACCAACCCAAAGTCGGCTATGGGCGCGAAGGTACCGGGCAAGCGATACTGCGCGGCGTAATTGCCGTTGGTACACGCCGCTTGCGCGATGATAATATCCCGTATATGCAAGTCCTTGTCGAACGAACCGCACGAACCGATGCGCACGATATTCTCCACACCGTAGAAGTTGAACAATTCGTAGGAATAGATGCCGATGGAGGGCTGCCCCATGCCCGACGCCATCACGGACACGCGCTTGCCTTGGTAGTAGCCGGTATATCCCAACATACCGCGCACCTCGTTCACCAACACGGCGTTATCGAGGTAATTCTCGGCGATAAACTTTGCGCGAAGAGGATCTCCGGGCATCAATACGGTTTGGGCGAAATCGCCCGCTTTGGCTTGAATATGGGGGGTAGGTATAGGCATAATTCGCTCCTTTCGCCCTTTCGGCGGTCTTTTCTCTCTGTTATTTTTCTTCCATTGCCTTGACGGCTTTGACCACGCGGCTCGTACCCAAGCGCGACGCGCCCAAGCGCAAAAACGCCTCCGCGTCCTCGAGGTTGGCGATACCGCCCGCCGCCTTTATTTTGACGCCCTCGTCCACGTTGGCGGCAAACAAGGCCACGTCTTCCTTGGTGGCGCCGCCCGTGCCGAACCCCGTCGATGTCTTGATATAGTCGGCTTTGGCCGCGCTGACTATGCGGCACGCCCGCACCTTCTCCTCTTCACTTAGGTAGCAGGTCTCCACGATGACTTTGAGCAAGCGCCCGCGGCAGGCCTTTTTGACTGCTTCTATCTCGGCTTGCACGTAGGCGTCTTCGCCCGCTTTCAACTTGCCGATATTGATGACCATATCGATTTCGTCCGCGCCCGCCTTTACGGCGTCTTCGGTCTCATACACCTTTACCGCCGTCGTATTGTACCCGTTGGGGAAGCCGATGACGGTGCACACCTTGAGCCTATCGCCCACGTACCGTTTGGCCTCGCCCACGTAGCACGGCGGAATGCACACGGACGCGGTGCCGTACTTCATGCCGTCGTCGCATATCTTTCGGATATCTTCCCAACCCGCCGTTCGACCGAGCAAGGTATGGTCGCACTTTGCCAAAATCTCTTTCACGTCCATCATATCGTCGTCCTCTCTCTACGCATATACTCGTTATACGCTTTTACGCACGCTCTCTTGCGCTGTCGGCGAGTTTCACCGCACGCGCAAACCTTTCGAGCGCCCGACCACTTTCTTTGTCCGCGCGCTCTACTTCCATTCTACCACGCTTCCCCGTCTTGTCAAGACTCGATCGCCAAAACAATGGGGCCCAAAAAATCATTTATCGACAATCATTCTGTCCGCAACGCCGCGCTCACCAATTGTTTCGAGCGCTCGGTCAACGCACCCTGCGCCTTCATTTCGCGCAAGGTATTACGGTCCACCCACCGATAAGCCGACGTCTCCCCTTCTTGCATGGTTACCGCCAGCTTATCGCAATCGGTTTTGCAATAATATTCGTAGTATATCGTATGATTCTGCGGGTTGACCGTGCGGGCTTTCCATTCCAGCACGTCCGCCGCTATCCCCGTTTCTTCCCGCAATTCGCGCTTGGCGCAATCCTCGGGCGCTTCCCCTCGTAGGGCCGAGCCGCCCGCCGTCACTTCCCACAGCCCGCCGAACCGCTTATTGGCGGCGCGTTGCATCGCAAGGTACGTCCCGTCCGCGTGCTCTACCGCCACGTCGCACACCAAGTGATATACGCCCTCGGGCATTCGTTCGCCGCGCACGAGCGTCACCCCCTCCACGAGGTTGCCGCATTCGTCGTAAGCGTCCCAGATTTCCATACAACGTACCCCCCCCTATTGGCTACAATCTCGGATCTCCGTGCAAGCGGTAGGGCACGAAACTTCGTCCATACCCTCGCCTCTCTCAACGCTTTTTCTATCTCGGGATCGATTTTGAAACTCCTCGCCCCCATCGGCGGCAGGACGGCGCGCCCTCTATCGGTCATCAGCCCCAACCGTTCCAATCGGCGTACGCGTTCCTTATTGAGTTCCGTCCACATACCGTCCGCTCTTCTCGGCGAAAAGCGTTGCCATCGCACACCGTCCACGGGCTTCACCGTGCTGTCTATCCAGCCGAAGCACAGCGCCTCCTCCACGGCGTCGAGATAATACAAAACCCCGTCGTCCGCTTGGGGTTGCCCCCGCTTTACGACCAACCAACACTCGGATTCTTTCTCTCCGTTTTCGGCAAGCCATGCCCGAAAATCCTTTCTCGACCGTATTGCCAACAAGTTTTGCATCGTCTTCTTTCCAATAAAGGTTTTTCGCATTAATTCCATCGGCGATTCAAGCAGTTATTCGTAGCGCTTGTCACCGCCTAATCCGCGTCCTCGTCCATGGTTTCCAGCAAAAAACTCACGGGGCGAAATCCGTCGTTGCACGAGATCATCGCCGACCGTCCGTTCTTCATCCAGCCGCCGTAAAAGTCGGATGCGCCGTGCGCCAATGCCAGTACGAAAGGAGACACCGTATCCCAGGCGCTATCGCAAAATCCTTGGGGCTTCGCCCACCCGTTCGCCACGAAAACTTGCCCCACGCACATTCCGCAAGCGTGCTCCAAGGGATTTTCGTATTCTTCCATCAAATCCTTGTATTCCGCCACCTTTTTGACGGTTATTCTTACTTTTTTCATAGTCTTATTCGTCCTCGTTCCGTCTTCCCTATTTATCTTCGTCCGTCTTGTCCTTGGGCTTGCCGGGGTGCGTCGGCTCGTCTATTTGCAGATAGCCGTCCACCTTGGCCGCTATCTGGTATTTGTCCTCGTACACGATCTCGCCCGGCGTATTGGTGTAGACGAGATAATACGGTTGGTGGTAGCGTTCCAGCAGCCACAACGCGGGGCGGATCATTTTTAGCATTTCGTCCGCGTTCTCGGTCTTGAACCAGCACACCACGGGCTCGCGGTTCATACATTGCGGCGGCCAAGGCAAATTCTCCGCGAACCAATCGTCTATTTCACGATAGAGGTCCTCGTCCTCTTTGTCCATCACCTCGTTTTGTATGAGTTGCCAGCACATACTGAACACGCCCTTTGCGTACATCGTATTACGCGCAAGGCTCTTGCCCTGTATTCTCACGTACTTAAAAGATACCGCCATACAATTCTCCTTCCTATCTACCGCAATGCACTATCAATCGTTCGGTTTCCGGTCTTATCATACGGTCCTCCTCTCCCGATAGCGCAACGCGTTTTGGGGTTTCACACTTCTTTTCACCCGATACACACGGCTTTTTTCGTCAAATTTTACGCTTAATTGCGTAGCGCCTGTGCATTATTACAAATCTTTATCCAACACGTAGTAGACGTGATCTTTGGGCAAATCGGACAACTCTCCCGCGACGTTATACCCGTTTTTCAAAAAGAACCCGACGTTCCAATCGTACACCTCTTCGACGATTAACTTGTGCGCGCCTTTTTCCTTGGCTTTCTTCTCGAAGCGCGTCAATAGCCTTGTGCCCACCCCGTCGTTTGGATAGATTTGAACCTCTTTTATGAGATATGACACCAAATACCGTCGTTCTTCCTCTGTCATTATATCATAGAATGCTCCGAATGTCTTTAACATTTCATAGATATTTTCTACCGTCACTCGTTCTTTTTCGATAGACTCCTTTCGCAAATTGGCGTCGTCAAGACAAGATTCGATTTCACTAATTGTATCGTACAACAAATCAAGCCGCTTTGTCATGTCCGCGATCTTTCGCTAGCGATGAGTTGCTTCCATCGGCATCGTGTCGATTTCGTGTTCCAACCGAGTTTATTGGCGATAACTTCTTTCGGTTTTTTCTCATAATTTGCTATCTCGGTATCAATCTGCGTAGTGTCGATCTCCTGCGATACGCTTCTAATTCGATGATTTCAACACCAATTCCAAATTGCTTGATTTCGGTTTCATTCCCAATCGTTCATAAAATGCGATGGCACCGTCGTTTCCTTCCCAAACATTCAAAGTTATTTCATAACAACTGAGGCGTAACGCTTCTTCTTTTACGTAATCAAACAAGGCTGTTCCTATATGCTTCCCTCGCGCCGATTCGTCCACACAAAGATCATCGATATATAAAGACCGAAAAGGCACAAGAAAAGGTTGGACGGTCGGCTCTCTAACAATACAAAGCGCATGTCCCAGAACTCTCTCGTTTTCATCCACAGCGACATAACAACGTCGGCTTTTATCGTTTATTATCTCAATCACTTCATCATAAGAATACTTCGTCGTTCCGGAGACGAACATATCGGGTCTGATCTTGGCGTGAAGTTCAAGGACTTGCTGCAACAAAGCAAGTATCTCTTCGGCATCTTTTTCTTGCGCGACTCTGACGGTTATCATTTTTCAAAACCTCTTTTTTTATTATAAGCTTTATCCTCGTAAAGCGCACGTGAAAGTAATGACACCGTTTTCCCATTTTGCCGAGATTTCGCCGTGATATTCTTTGCAGATGTTTTCCGCGATGGACAGACCTATTCCGTAACCGCCTTTATCGATATTATGCGAGGTGTCCTGTCGATAAAAACGATCGAAAAATCTTGTGTAGTCCACGGTCGCACCATCCTTATAATCGTTGGAAACAGCAAGCGTCATCGTTTCTTTTTTGCCTTTGGACAAATAAACGGTTATCGTACCTTTTTCATCGCAATACTTCATAGCATTGTCTAAAAGAATGGTGGCAAGTTGCCGTATTTTCCCTTCATTCCCTATCATAGAAAGGTTGTCTTCGATCTGTTTTACCAAAGACTTTTCTTGTTGCGTAGCGACGGCGATATAGGTATCCGTCGTCTGTTCCACCGCGACGGAAACGTTGAACGGTACCGCTTTCTCTTCGGCGTTTGCTTTTTCGTCTGATTTGGCGATCATGACGAGATTTTTGATAAGTCCGTCGATGCGATCCACTTGTGCGAGCGTTGACTGGGTCCACTCGTTTTCGCCCGCCGTCATTTCCAACAACTCGGTGTTGGCGCGAATAACGGCAAGGGGCGTCTTCAATTCGTGGCTCGCATTGGTAATAAATTCTTTTTGCCGACGATTGTTCTCGATCTCGGGGCGGATGGCATAGGCGGAAATCCGATAGATCAACAGAAACATTCCCATAAGAACGATGACGAAAATCGCTAAACTTAAAAAAAGAATACGATAGATCATGGATAATTCGCTTTCGCAATTCAAAAGCACGATCGTATAGCTTCCGTCGGCATTCGTCGTCTTTTGGTAATAATAGCTGCCTTCGCGACCGAAATCTTTGTTGCCGCTTTGCAGTATTTCGGCACGCGAAATAACCTCTTCGGACACCTTTTCCGGCGTATTGGTGCGAACGGTATAGCTCCCGTCCTCTTTGAAAACAAAGACATAAAAAAGATTGTTGCTTAGTTGCGGAGAGAAAATGTCGTCCATCGACGGCGCGGAAAAATTGTGCATTTGTTCTTGTACCGGTTGCTCGGAAAGTCCGTCCAACCGTTTATGAACGGACGATAAAGTAAAGAAAAATACGGACAGATTGATCGCCGTTACGATAAAAATCATAACGAAAAACAGGGAAAGCATTGCGATCCCAATAAATTTTTTTCTTAATCTCCGAATATCTGCCGCGTTCATTTTTCCTCCGTTGTCAGTAAAAATTCACCGCCTTTTGTTCCGTTTATGGTGACCGTTGAACCGACCGCTCTCAATTTTCCTTTCAGATACGATATATATAGCCATAAAGTATCGGCGTCGGCGTTTTCGTCTCTTTTCCACACCCTTTCCAAAAGTGTTCCGCTTGAAAGCGGCACGTCGGCGTTTTTCATCAAGACTTGCATCAATTCATATTCTTTAACGGACAATCGAATGGAATTCTTTGCCGAAAGTTCATAGTTATCCGGATCCAATTCCAATCCGCAAAAAGAGACTCGTTCCGTATTGTAATCCGAACTGCGTCGGCAAGCGGAGCGAATACGGGCAAGTAATTCTTTCATGGCAAACGGTTTTGGAAGATAATCGTCCGCGCCCGCGTCCAATCCCGCCACGCGGTCTTCGATCTCCGCCTTTGCCGTCAGCATAATGACGGGCGAAGTGATATGCCTTTTTCTAAGTTCGGTGAGTACTTCCAGCCCGTCTTTTTTCGGCATCATGATGTCCAGTATTATGCAATCGTACGCGTTTGTTTTCAGGCGTTCAAGCGCTTCTTCTCCGTCAAAAACGCTGTCCACGTCATACTTTTCAATCGTCAGGGCGGTCGAGACCGCCTTATTGAGATCTTTCGTGTCTTCCGCAAATAAAATTTTCATTCTACCATCCTCTGCTTTCTACTATCATATCGCGTATCGCCTGCATAGAAACGTCGGTAGACGCCAGTTCGTCCGCGCAACGTTTCAATTCAGCCTTGATAAGCTCCGCGTTTGTCACCACGTTCTTCTTGTATTTCAAGTGATGCTCGAGCGCCGCCCACGTGTCCATCGAGATCGTCCTTAGTTGTATTTCCACAAAATACCCTTCCGCCGTCTTCAGGATCATATGATAACTCCTGTATCCGTTGGGCTTTACGTTACGGATATAATCTTTTTCGGTTACGATCTCATAATCGGGGAATGATCGAAGGTATTCCGCTACTTTATAAACGTCTCCGACAAACGCGCAAACGATCCTGACACCGATGGCGTCGGTCAATACGCGAAGCGCGCTCTCCGTGTTTTCCGGTAAGCCGTTTCTTCTGCACTTTTCGCGCATACTATCTTCCGCTTTGATACGGGAAAGACAATGTTCGATCGGGTCCATACCGTAGTTTTCGGTCAGATTTTTACGAAGAGCCTCTATCCTATCAAGGATATCTCCCATCGTCTTTTCCATTTTCGGCAAATGATCTCCGTAGATAGACTGCATTCTTGTTGCTCCTTTTTCGATTTATGCTTTTATTGTAAAAACGTCGATTAATTTTTACCTAAAGAATAACATTCTTCATCAATAGTTTCCTTTCAAGGCTCTTTTCGGATCCTTTTGGTGGACGCTTGCTTATTGTACCTGCAGTACAACTACGCGCACTTTCACCAAAATGCTCTCGAAAATCCCTCTTTCAAGGTGCGTAGCATTTTGAGTAGCGAGGGGGCGCCTCGGAAGATAGGGGAACAAGGAAGACGTACTCGTTAAGGCAAGGCAAACGACTGAAATAATACTTGACGTATTATAAAGGAGTTTAACACAGCCTTAACCGCCCTATCGCCGCTCAAAAAAGCTGTTGATGGAGTATGTTATTCTAAAGATCACCGATATGTAGAATGGAACAATTAACCTACCGTGGTAGCGCGCGAACTCTGCGTCCACGTATAAGTAGTCGAACCGTTGGTGATCGTGTAGGTGCTACCGGTCGTAAACCCGGAATAACTCATCCACAGCCCTTTATACGTCGTGCCGAGCGTAAAAGTAAACAGCGTCGTACCCGAAGAATTCTTGACGTACCACGTCCCCGAAGAGAAGGAATACGCCGTAGAACTGCTGCTACCGGACGAGGAACTGCTTCCCGGTCTTCCGCCGCCTCCCGGACCACCCGATCCGCCTCCGCCCATACCGGACGAGCCGCAACTGAATTTCACATAACATTGCGATGAGCTTGAGGGTAATCCCGCAGGCGTACCGGCGCACACGAAGATACCCCCTGTGATCGTACAGGTACCGTCGATATCAAAACCGGACATATTGCCGCTGGTGTCACTCGTTGCGTCGCGAGTAATGACCGTACCGCCCGTCTGCGTATAATTACCGTTACTGTCAATACCGTCGGTATCGCCCGAAGGCACCGTTACGTCGAGCGTAGCTCCGGCGTAAACATAAATGCAAGGCGTATAAGAAGTCGTACCGGCAGAAGCGTTGATGCCGTCGTCATAAGCGTAGATCGTCGTCGTGCCGCCACGGAAATACAGGTAGACGGCTTGCATACCTTCGCGAGCGTAAGTAATATCGACCGTTCCGCCCGAGATCGTCGCCGAGTAATCGGCAAGAATGCCTTGGTCCATCGTATAGAGAGTTAAAGTACCACCGGAAACGGTGACCGTACCCGCGCCGTTGTCATTGTTTGCGTGAATGGCGTCGTCATACGATTTGATATAGATCGTCCCACCCGATATCGTGATATCGTCATACGATTTGATACCCTTGGTCGAATCGGAAGAATAGGACGTTTTCGTTACGGAAATCGTACTGCTCGAAACAGACAGCCTCAGCGCATTGTACGTACTCGTAAGGTAACTCGTCGAAGCAAGTGAAGAAGATTTTGCACTGTACGAACTCGTCGAGGGTTCCGTCACGCTGCTTGTAAACCGATACACGGTAAAGTAGGTATACTCGGACGCGTACGACTTGAACTTATAGTAATAATAGGACGACTCGTACGTCTTATAGGTAGGCGTAACCCACGCGTAATCGGAAGATGAGTTGTAGAAATACACGGCATACCAATAGCTCGAAGAGTAAGAAGAAATCGCAAGGTAAGCGTCGCTCGATACGCCCGTATTGGTATAGGAAGAATAAGAGGACGTGTAGACGGTAATGCTTGTCGAAGACCCGCTTATACTCACGCTGTCGCTTCCCGTAATGCCGTCGTACGCGGCGTAAACGGTAAGAGAACCGCCCGTTATGGTAACGTCACCGGAGGATGATTTTATCCCGTCGCCCGCATACGAACGAACGATGATTGTACCGCCGGAAACGTCTACGTCGCTTCCCGTAATGCCGTTGTCATAACTGTTGATTGTGATCGTACCGTCGGTGATCGTCGTCGTACCGTCCGCCGCAATTCCGTCGTCTTCAGCAAGTTCTACCGTGACTATGCCGCCTGCAATCGTAATGTTTCCGTCCGTTGACAGTCCGCTTTCGAGCGTACCGGCATTGGCGTGGATACCGTCTTCCACCGCTTTGACGACTACCGTCGCATCGGTCAAGGTAATATTATTTGCCGATTTGATCCCTTTTGCCGAAGCGCCCGCCGTAGCGTACGTTCCCGTTTTCGTCGTCGCATAATCTCCGGTATAGACGTAGACCGTCGTGTCGGAACCGCTGATATTGACGTCATAAGCCGAGTCGATGCCGTCGCGATTGGCGTAAATATACACGGTGCCGCTCTCGATATCGACCGTACCTTCTTGGGTTCCAGAACTCTTCGTTCCGTTGTCCGAAGTCTGCAATCCGTCTCCGTCTTTGGCAATTGCGGTAACGACGGCGGAAGAACCGATCTCTATGGATTTTTCCCCTTTCAATGCGTCGTTGACTGCCGTGACGGTCAAAGTCACTTTCTTAATGGTAAGGTCTTTCTTGGTGTGGATACCGTTTTTGTATGTGCTTGAAATAATAAGCGTACCGGAGTCTTTCGTCACGTTCAGATCGCAAGAAGAATACACCGCCGCCGAACCGTTACTGTACGTTCCGCTTGCGCTTCTCGTGTCGGAAAGCGTGTTCGTCGTACCGGCAACCGCCACCAAATAAACTTTGTCGGCGTTGTTTACGTACACGACGGAATCGGAGGAATTGGCGATGGAAACGCCGTTCAAGTACAGATAAACGCTGTCGTCGTCACCCGCGTTCACGTAGAGTTGCGCGTATTCCGCATCTCCGGAAATGTAATAAGAACCTGCGGTAGAAATGGTATAGACCTCGTATCCGTTCGTTTTGACGTAGGAGTACTCTCCGTCTTCGGTCGAGATTGTCAAAGAACCTTGCACCGCGCCGCAAACCGAGCAGACGCCGTTTTCGTAGTTATGTCCACTCGCCGGGATCGTTATATCGCCGACGGAAATATCTTCATGATCCACATCGAAATAACCGCCGCATACCGAGCAAGTATAATAGGCGATACTGCCGTCTTCCGTACAAGTCGCCGCAACAGCCGCATTCAACGAAGAATATGTATGTCCGGTCGCCGCGATCACGAGATCGTTTTCACTTACCGCGACGTACTCCTCGTTTTCATAAATAAAGAGGGTCTGACAGCCGGAACAAACGCAGAACGCTTTCGTACCCGTCGCTGTGCAGGTCGGAGAAACCGCGGCTACCATGTTGCTGTAATTGTGACCGTATGCGGAAAGGGTGACGTCGGCAAGGCTGTCGCCGAGATATTCGCCGTCTTCGTCGTAATAGCACTCACAGATGGTACAATAACGATAAGATAAGTTTCCGTCCGTCGTGCAGGTCGGCGAAATCGCCGCCGTCGATTCGCCCGAATAACTATGGGCAAGAAGAGCGATCAAAATACCGCCGACGACATACTCCGCGTCGTTTTCCGAATATAATTCGTCATCGAAGAAACACTTGTCGCAAGTAGCGCAATACCAATATTCCACGTTTCCGTACGAAGTGCAAGTGGCACTCGTCGCGTCGTAATGCGTCAGATCGTGCCCGAGTGCAGACAACGTTTCGGTTTTGTTTTCCGCGTCCCGGTTGCCATACGTAGCGGTATACGTCCTGACACCCGACAAAGTGCAAGTCGGTGCCGTCGTGATCGAATTCGTCACCGTTGCGTCATAGTAAGCGACGTGTGAAGCGTCATGCGAGCAAACGTATTTCACTTGCGCCGTGTAGGCGTCCGGCATTAGATCCCATACGTATGAATCGAATATATAGTCGTGTCCGAGAGCGTTGACAGCTATCGCCGTGCGAGAAACTTCCGCTTCGCATACAGTGCAATAGACAACGCTGTCATAGCTTCCACTCGAGGTGCAAGTCGCTTCCGCAACGTTTTCACGGACTGCCTCCCCGTTCATATGCCCGAGAGCATTGATCGTCATAGTTGTGCGGGATATTTCCTCCCCGCAAACGGTGCAATAAACGACGCTGTCGTAACTTCCCGCCGTCGTGCAGGTTGCGGCAACGATGTTTTCTTGCACGGCTTCCGCGCTTGTATGTCCTTTGGCTGAAACTTCGGTATAAACGGAAGAAAGAATGTCTCCGCAAACCGAGCAGTACGTCACGTAATCGTAGCTGCCCCCTTCGGTACAGGTATTTTCCGTCACGTTATCGTAGCGAACGGCTTGCGTATGAGAAGGCGCCGCCAAAACGGTATTTTCCTGCAAAATTTCGTTTTCGGAATAAGTGCCGTCGTCGGTAAAATACCTTTCGCAAACGGAACAATACCAATACTCGATATTGCCGTCGGCACCCGATCCCCGGCAGGTAGGCGCCGTATAGGGATAATGCGTGAACGTATGACCGAGAGCCGGTATCGTTTCCGTTGTATTTTCGGCATCTTCTTCGGCGCACGTGGCCGTATACATTCTGACGCCCGCTACGGTGCAAGTCGGTTCAACGGTGACGGAAGAAAGGACGTCCGCTTCGACAAAATAGAAATGTTCTTCGTCGTGTACGCAAACGTATTTTGCCTGCGCGGCATAATCACCCTCTATACTCATATCCCACACGTATGCGGAAAACTCATAGTCGTATCCGAGCATAGAAAGAACCGTCCGGTCAAGCGTCGTTTGATTTTCTCCATCCGCATCGGTAAAATATTTTTCGCAAACAGAGCAATAATAATAGTCGATATTGCCGTCTTCCGTACAAGTCGCTGCCACTCCTTCCGTCTTTTCCATCGTATGCCCGAGAGCGGGAATAATGGTTGCGCTTTGACTTGGGAAAGGCGTATAATTGCCGTCCATAAAGTACACGTCGCAACGGTCGCAATGACGATATTCGTAATTGCCGTCTTCCGTACAAGTGGGCGCGACGGCTTCTGTGAGCGTTACGTTGTGTCCAAGCGCGGCGATCACGACGCTTTCCGCGTCGGTATAGGCGGTCGAATAGGAGCCATCGTCCGTCAGATACTCTTTACACCGAGTACAATACCAATATTCCGTATGTCCGTCTTCCGTACAAGTGGGGGCGGTCTCGGTATAGTTGACAAGAATGTGCCCGGTTTTTGCGATTATTAGATCCTCTTCGCTGTTTCCGATCGTCTTTCCGTAGCTATCAATATAATATTCGCACACGGGACAAACGCGATAACCTTTGACGCCGTCCGTCGTACAGGTCGCAGAGACCTTCGCCACCCATTCTCCCGTGGCAACGTGACCGGTCGCAGCAATTTTGACACCGTCTGAAGTCGATTTGTTTTGAGAAAACGTTTCGTCGTCCAAATAATATCCGCCGCACGTTTCGCAGTACCAGTATTCAACGTTTCCCTTTTCTGTACAAGTCGGTTCGGCAGCGTCCGCGTGCGTCGTAAACGTATGCCCGGTCGCCGCGACGGTGACGGCAGACAGCGTCGTCTCATTTTTCGCGGTTTCGTCCGAATAATACTTTTTACAATCGGAACAATACCAATATTCTTTACTCCCACCCGTTGTGCAGGTCGCTTCTACCGCCTCGTGATGAACGAGGGTGTGAGTGTGCGATGAGGACGACGTACTCGTCGTCCCCAATTGACAGCCGTAGAATAAAAGCACGGACAGCAGTATCGTTACCGATAAAAGAAATACCGACTTCGGAGATATTTTATATTTTTTCATGATTGTTTCTCCTTATTATGTAACTTTGAATAGGATAAAATTACAGACTTTTTGCGTCATCTACGTACGGAAGTACACTGATCTCAAGGTTCCCGTTGCGAATGCGCAGTTCGTCGATCATTTCTTTTTCTTCCGCGGGATTTTTCATCACGATACGATACGATAGCCTGAACATACTTCCCATGCCGGTGGTCTTTACGCCCACCATCTCGTGTTCTTTGAGATAATGCGTAAAGGTGGCGTCAAAGACGTCGGAATAATTAAGCGTTTCGGGAATAGTGATCTTAAGCAGTTTTTCCCGCGCAAATTTCTTGCTTTTGAAGATCGGCAAATAAGACAATCCAACGTATAATCCGCCGAAGAGGAGCAAACTGATCGCGCCGTATGCGGCGTATCCCAACCCGAAAACAAGTCCCGCTACCACCGTGCCGAGCAAAGTCAGCATCTCTTCCGCTTTTCCGTTGGTCGAACGGAATCTGACAAGCCCAAGCGCAACGGCGATGGTCGCTATTCTCGATACCGTTTCCGTCGCTCCGGTAAGAAAAGTTCCCAAAAGGCAAATGGCAATGGATACCATCATCGGCATAAGCGCAAGCGTAATAAAAAATCCTTTGGATGATCTTTGCCTGCGTGAAACGATAAAAGCATACAACACGCCAAAAACAAGCGACAGCCCTACCATTAAAAACACCATACCCACGGTCGTTCCGTTTGTAAAAATCGAATTAAACATAATTATATCTCCTTTTTCTTTACTTACCAAGCACTCTGTATGCTTGTCTTTTGTACGCTTCACCGTATTTGGAAAAGCTTGCTTTGTATATCTTTCCTTCCGCTAAAATCGCGGACAGCCACAACGGCATGGCTTCTTGTACTTTGACCTCGAGAATGGTTTGTCCTTCTTTAAGAAGAGACGTTCCTTCCATCGAAGTCGTAAGGTTCAGATCTTGTACGCGATACCTCGGATTGTGATCGATGGTAAGACGCAAGTCGCCGTCCCGTTCAAAATAGGCGATGCGGTCGTAGATAATGAGACACGCCGGGACAAGGACTTTGTAATAATCGCGGAAATATGATATTTCCCTTGCTATCTGTCCGTCTGCGCAAATCTCACCGTCTCCCCGAAAAAAGGCTTCCACGTTGGGAATCGTACTGGAGACCCTACGCTTATAGACGATCTTGTCCGTTTTCCGCTTGAGTTCGAGAAAGACGGGGCTTTCATTCGTCGCAATTCCGTAAGACCGTAAGCGAATTTTCTCTTTGAACGGCGGTTTTTCGATGGACGCGCGTATCAGTCGATAATCGGACGTGTCGTAGTAAAGGGAAGCAATAGACGTCAAACCGTATTTATCCATCTCCATGTGTCCTACGAGTCGTTCTTTCAAAAACGCCGTCTGCTCGGCGGAAAGTATGTACTTCATCTCATATCGTTTCATAACGACGATGGGCTTTTCTTTTGCCATACTTACCTCCTTACAGTTCGATTTTCAATCGGAACAAACCGTCCTTTATCTCCGCGCTTATCCGTCCGCCGTGCAGCGTTACGATCTCTTTTGCCACGGACAATCCGAGTCCCGCTCCGTCCAAACCGCTTTCTCTGACTTCCGGACTTCTCCAAAATCTTTCAAAGACACTATCCAAAGGACCGTCTTCCAGCCCGACCGTGTCGTTGACGAATTCCATCACGACGCGGGCATCTTCTTTCTTCAACCGTACTTCTACTTTGCTATGCGCATAATCGACCGCGTTTTTCAAAGAAACGGATAGCAATCTTTCGACGGCTGCTTCGTCTCCCGTCAACGTCACGCCATTTTCAATATCTGCGTCGATTATCTTTTCTTGCTTTTGCGCTTCGCTTTGGTTCAAGGATACCGTTTCCGTCATCATTTGGGATAAATCGATTTCTTTCCATTGTGCCTTCGGCGACGCGTTCTCGATCAAAAGAAGCGTGTCCAATCCTTGTACCACTTTCGTCAGGTGCTTGGTTTCCCTCGCGATCATCTGTGTTTCCTGCGTCTCGCCTTGCTTCTTTTCCAAAGTAAGACGTAATGCGTCGATGGCTACGATGGGATTTTTCAGTTCAAACGCCGCGTCTTCGATAAAGCGTTTTTGCTTTCTGTCGCTCTTTTCCACGGGATCGGAAACGATCCTTGCCACGTATATAAGCACAATCAACGTGATCAGCATTCCCACGGCTTCGCCTATGCAAGAAGCAATCAATACCCGATACGAAGGCAGAAGTTCTCGTGATTGGTCTATGACGGTCACCGAGATCGTATCTCCGTTTTGCCACACGCGGTAGCGGTAATAGGTTTTCGTCCACCCGCTTTTCTTGTCTGTCAGCGACTTTGCCCATTCCACGGCGGTTTCCTCGTTGACGGCATTCATACGGATCGTTTCATTTACTACGTTACCGCCTTGGTTGAACGTGATCGTAAAGAAACGTGTCGTCTGACTCAGTTCTGGAGAATCGGGTCCTTTCGGTCCGCGCGGATCGAAATTATTTTCTTGCGGCGTCTGGGGACGATCTCCGTTTGACGTTTCTCCGCCCGGCACGCTATTATCCGAAAAAGTCCCGCCTTCTCCAACCATACGGTCGAGTATCCTGTCGGCGTCGGACGCGACCAAAGAGAAATTTACGAGATTGATGACGAGAAGGATTGCCGTCAGCAAGGTAAACACCGACAAAAGCGAGGTGATTATGAATTTTTTTCGCAATTTTTTTATCATACGCTCACCACCTTATATCCGTTTTCGGAATAGACGATTTTTTGTTTTTCCCCGATTTTCGATAGGCGTACATTCGTCGCCCGAACGAATGCCAATACACTTCCCGCGTCGTCCGGGACAAACTCCTTTATTCGATCGCCGGATAGAACACTCTCTTTTTTCAAACCGGCCATCAGTTTTCTTTGCTGAAAAAGAAGATTTTCATAGTCTACGGGTTTTTCATCTATCAACGCCTCGACAAGTGCGATCAATTTTTGCGCCGAAAAAGGCTTCGGGATCAAGGCGTCCATACCGTATCCGTCGGACAAGTCTTTTTCGTTTATTTCCGATTGGGGCAGGATACCGATCGCTTTGATCGATACCCCGCGTTGTTTTGCCAGATTTACAAGCGTCGCCCCGTCTATACGCGGAAGTTGGGTTTCGGCTATCAGCAAGTCATACGATTTATTTGCCAAACGTTCCAGTGCCTGCACGCCGTCGTTGGCGGCATCCGCTTCTATGCCATACTCCGTGAAAAGTATTTGCAAGGAAGTAGCAATCGATCGATATTGTTCTGCAAGTAAAATCTTCATGATTTTATCTCCTTTATCGCAAGGTCGCTTGTCCCCCGTCGCTGTAGACGACGCAACCGCCCGCACTGTACTTAAGCGTTACGGAATAACTTTCTTCTCCGACCGTTACCGTATGCGTGCCCGCTGATACGGTGGAAGAGGAACAAGTCGTTTTGGTCATCCCCGACGTAGTAGGCGTATTTTCCATTCCACCGAAAAGAATCAACGTACCGCCTTGCAACGTAATGCCTTTATCGGTATCCAATGCCCAGGAGCCTCCACCCATTCCGCCGGAAACGCTTCCCGGTCCGCAAGCAATCACAACACCGCCCGTTTGGGTATACGTTCCGTTTGAATCAATACCGTCGGTATCTCCGTTTGTCGGCACAGTTACGAACAAATATCCGCCGCTGACAACGATGGTCGGATTGTTATCAACGGACTTGCAAGCATTGATACCGTCGTCGGTTCCGAAAATGGTGCTGTTGCCGCCCGATATCAGGATATGATCGGCTTCAAATCCTTCGTATGCACTGTCCACATGGATAGTTCCGTCCGTGATCGTCAAAGTATTGTCGGCATGGACGGCGTCGCTGCCGCTGACCGACTGTTGATTACTCCATCCGCCGGGGCCCATTTTTCCGCTCGCCGTACTTTTTGCCGGAGAATAAACGCCGATCGTGATCGTGCCGCCGTTTATATTGATGTTACCGTTGCCCGTATTCCCATTTTCGAGTATCGTTCCGTAATCTGCGTGCAAGCCGTCGTCAAAGGAATAAACGCTGATCGTTCCTCCGTTTACCGTCAATTCGTTGGCGACTTTGATACCTTTATAAGAAGTCGTGCTTGCGTCGCTTGCGGTATAAGAACTGTAAGAGCCCGTATAGATCGACAGGCTGCCGCCGTCCATTACGAAGTCATAACTTGCCTGGATGCCGTCGCCCGCCGCATAAACCGCCAAGGTGCCATCCGTGATTGTTACGGTGCCGCGCTGCTTTCCTTTGGAAGACAGATCTGTTTTTTCGGTCTTGATACCGTCACCTTTGGTAGAAATCGCTACGATGTTCCCGCTCTCTACGGTCACGGAATTGTTTCCTTTCAACGCGTTATTTACCGCGGTCACTTTCAAGGACAAATTCTTGATGGTCAAATCCTTCTTCGTATGCACGCCGTTGTTGTAGCCGGCTTCGATAACGAGAATACCGTTACCTTTAAGTTTCAGGTCGCAGTTCGCGTAGATCGCGCCTTCTCCTTGCGATTCATCATCCGCTATTTTTGCGGAACGGGTATCCTTAATAACATTTTCGGTATTCTTCTTTGCCGATATCTCGACCTTGTCCGCGCTGATTGCCTTAATAGGGGAATCGTTGGAACATGTGATGGTAACGCCGCTAAGTTCGATCTCGATTTCGTCGTCTTCGCCGGCATCCACGAGTATTTGTCCGTTCAAAGAACCCGAAAGCGTGTAGGTTCCCGCTTTACTGATCGTATAGACGCCGTTTGATTCGCTATATTCGCCGTCCGCCGTTTCGATAATGAAATCACCCGTCGCTTCCGTCACACTATCGAACGTGGAATCGCTTGCCGCGTCTTCCGTGATGATTTCGACAGATGAATCACTTGTCGTATCGGTGGAATCACTCGTCGTATCTTTCACGACCGAATCATCGGAAGAACTTGTCGAGGTATTGGTTTGCGTATTTGTACTCCCATTCTGCACACCACAACCGACAAGCGCTACCGTACAAACAATCACCGTTATGATCGTTAAAACCCATAAACATTTTTTCATAGAACGCTCCTTCCGACCTTGATCGACCGATGCCGTTCAAGTCGTTAATAAGTATTTTGAAAACGCTTTTTCCGTTTTCCGATTTAACTTTACAAAGTGAAGATTGAAGAAAGATTGAAAAATCTTAAAGAATTAAAAATCCGCCCGATCTTTTCGGGCGGACCGATTTAAGCCTGTGATCCAAACTAATTTTTGTGAGGGAAGGTAACGATAAATGAGATTATTCCATTCTTGTATTCCGCACGTATATTACCGCCGTGTCCTTCCGCCACTGCTTTGGCAATGGATAGTCCCAGTCCGTAATGCGCCCCCGCTTCGTTTCGGGATTCATCCGTACGGTAAAATCTATCAAAGAGGTGGGACAGTTGTTCTTCGTCTATTTTGTCCGCAACGTTTGACGCGGAAAGAATGGCGGCGTGTTTTTCCGTTTTCAGCGATAACCGTATTGTTTCGCCTTTTCCGTGAGAAAGCGCATTGTCGAGAAGGATGGAAACGAGTTGTTTCAGTTGAGTGGCGTTTCCATGAATATGCAATCCTTTTTCTATAGAAAGATCAAGTTTTTTTCCTTTTTCAAAAGCAAGACTCTCGAAAGGCAAAGCCTCTCCCTCGACAAGCTGTGAAAGGTCGATTATATCTTTGGGCAGATCGCCGTTTTCCGCACGGGAAAGCGAAAGCAACTGTTGCACCAATTCGGACATTTTCTCATTTTCATAATCGATATTGGCGAGCCACTCGTTGCTTCCTATTTGTCGTTTCAATAATTCACTGTTGGCGGAAATAACGGCGATGGGCGTTTTCAATTCATGCCCGGCGTCGGAAACGAACCTCTTTTGTTTTTTGTCGTTTTCTTCCATCGGTCGAACGATCTTCCGCGCAATCAATATAGATATGCCTGCAAGCACTATCAATGCTCCGCCGCCTATACCCATCATCACCCACAGGAGTTTTTTCTGATTGTTTTCGCTGATCGTACCGTCTATCATCGCAACAAGCATACAGTCGCCTTTATCGGTGACGAGATAGTATAAACTACCGATACGACCGGTCTCTTTACCCTTCGAGCGCGCCGTAGCGGCAACCTTCAATAACTCTTCTTCACTTTGCAAATCGTTGCCACCGTTGTCGATAGAGAGAACTTCTCCCGATTCTGAATACGCTACCGAATAAAAAGTAGAAAGCCGAAAAGCGGGTTCGTTTTTATCAATTCTACCGTTATCACGCGGTTCGGGCGGGATCGTCGTCGGCGGTTCGGTATTGTTTTCGGGTTTGTCTCCCTTCTCGATACCCGGTTGATCTTCGAGAGAGTAACGCTCCGCGTATGTCCGTAGCATCTCTTCGTTTTCCCGTTGGATTGTCAAAAGATTGGAAAGGTAGATTGTTACAAGCGTTATCGTCATCAACGCGAGTAGGGAAAAGACTATGGCAAAAACGATTTTTCTTTTCGATTTATTGAACATCTTTGCACCTCAACTCGTATCCCACGCCGCGAATGGCTTTTATCTCACACCTCGAGCCTACAAAAGCGAGTTTTTTTCGCGCAAAGGACATATACACTTCCACATTGTTGTACTCGGCTTCGTTTTCAAATCCCCATATTTTGACGGCAAGCTGTTCGCGAGTCAGAACACGCCCTTGATTTGCTATGAGATATTCCAGTATTTTTAATTCTTTTTCGCCGAGGCGTACATTGTTGCCGTTTTTGCAACGTAACACGGCGTTTTTTACATCGAGAGTCAGATCGTCATACGTCGGATTTCCGTCGCTGGTCGGAACCCCGCGTCGTAAATGCGCCCGTACCCGCGCCAATAATTCCCTCGTCATAAAGGGTTTGGTCAAATAGTCGTCCGCGCCGCTGTCCAGGCCCTCGACCTTGTCGTCGAGTTCGCTTTTCGCCGTCAACATAATGATCGGCGTGCGCACGCCCGCGTTGCGCGCTTTTCTCGCCACGTCATACCCATTTAATCCCGGCATCATAACGTCGAGCACGATCAGATCGTATACGCCGCTCTCGATATAAGAAAGCGCGTCGTTCCCGTTTTCGACGGAATCAACGTCATACCCTTCTTGTCGAAGGATCTCGCATAACGCGCGATTCATTCTCTTTTCATCTTCTGCGATCAGTATTTTCATGATTATTCACCGTTCACTTCAAATTATAGGTAGAAACATTGAAGAAAGATTGAAAATCATACGGCAATTTCCCATTCCTTAAAACATTTTTTTGATCGTATCAAAACCATTTTTTCATTTCTCTTTTGGTTATGTCTTTTTCAAAAAACCGATCGGACAATATTAAAATGTTTGGGTACTATTGTCCTTGTCGAAGTCAACTTTAACTACGATATGACTGTCCGGAGTTTTGTGGGAAAGTTGAACCAGCGTTTCCACATGCCTTGTCTGCGGAAACATATCGTAGGGGCGCACTTCGTCGATTGCGTACGCCGTTTGGAGCGAGGCAAGGTCGCGCGCCAAGGTTGCGGGATTGCAGCTTACGTACACCACGCGTTCGATATAGGGCAAGGTCACCCAATCCCAACACTCGTTGCAGAGAGATTCGGCTTGTCCTCCCCGTTTGGCCAATTCCACCAAAGCGTCCACCACCGAGGCGGGGCACCCTTTCCTCGGCGGGTCCAGCACCACCGAGATACCCTCGGCGTTGACAGGTTCCACATTCAAGGCCACAGCGCCATGGGCGGCCTGCTTCTCCTCGGGATAAATGGTCGCCATACTTGCCGCGGCTTCTTCCGCACTCATATCCTCTCCGCAGGTCTCGGCGGTACCCAAGGCCGCGAACAGTTCGCCGAACGAAGCGAATTCGCGCTTTTCCGTCACGCGGCAATACAGTTGCCGCCCGTCCGCGGCGAACCGAACGAGGTCGCCCACGGCCACCGCCTTTCGTTTTTCGTCCGCCAAGCGCAATTCGTACTTTTTCCGCCCCTCGGCGATGGCGTCCCAATAGGGCTTTTGCAAATGCATATCGTGCACTCGCGGCGTTTTTTTGCGTATCTCGTCCAGCACTTGGGGCAATAGCACCGCGCTATCCCCCAAGAGGTTATGTTCCTCTACGCCGTTTTCTCGGGCCACGCGGTCGGCGTCTTCCACCGCCTCGGGGACGATCTCGATATTATACACGTCCGCACCCGCTTTGGCGAACGAGGCACCCAACGCCCCCACACCCGCGAAGGCGTCCACCACCGTCTTTCCCTTCTTCGGCTCGACGGCGCGGCGCACCGCTTGGTATATCTCGGCGCATATCTCGTCGTTGACTTGCAAAAAGCTCAGCGGGTTGACCGCCACCCGTATACCCTCCACGGTATGCGCGTACGGCTCGCCCCACCTCAAATATATCTCGTCGCCCATAATAACGTTGTTGTGAAGCAAATTGGGGGATACGTATAGGCAAAAATCCTGCCATTCCGCCGAGAGCGCGTTCACGTATTCCGTCCAATGCGGCAGGCTTCTGCCGTTGACGACCAGTACCACGTCGATATGTTCGCCCATCTTTCTGGCGACCAAATGCCGCAGTAGACCCACGCGTTTTTCGCCGTCGTACACGGTTAGACCGTAGGTCTCCGCGTACTGCAACGTGGCGGCGATGATTTTCTCCGCCCATTCCTCGTGCAAGGGACAGCGGCTTATGCGCACCACCTTATGCGTACCCTCGCGGTAAAAGCCCAAGGCGGTCTTCCCTTCCACCACGCCGAACGGCAAGGCTATCTTGTTGCGGTAGCCCAACGTCTTGGGCGAAGGGACCGTGGGCGCTACGTCCGCCGTCACGCCCGCTTTGGCAAGGGTGGTCGCCACCAGGTCGCGCTTGACGGTCAGTTGGTAGTCGTAGGCGGCGTGCATCAAATCGCACCCTCCACACTTGCCATACTTGGGGCACACGGGTTTTACCCGCTCGGGCGCAGGCTCTATCACCCGCATCAAAGTCGCGTACGCCAGGTTCTTTTTGACGTGATTGACCTTCACCTCGACCTCTTCTCGGGGCAAGGCAAACGGCACGAACATGGTATATTCCCCCGCTTTCGCTATGCCCTCGCCCGCGTACCCCACGTCGCGGATATGCACTTTCAACACGTCGTCCTGTTTCATACGTTCCTCTTCATATCAAAATAGGCGACTGTTGCGGCCGCCTATTTTTCCTTGTTTCCTTTCGACCTATTTCGCACCGATCTTCTGTTGGAAGTTCCAACTGTCAGCGCACATTTTCTTGAGGTCGTACTGCGCTACGAAGCCCAACTCCTCTTTGGCTTTGGTGGGATCGGCGTAGCACGCGTCGATATCACCGGGGCGACGATCCACGATCTTGTAGGGCAAAGGTCTGCCCAGCACTTCCGAAAACGCCTTCACCATATCGAGCACGCTATACCCCGTACCCGTGCCGAGGTTGTAGGTATACACGCCCGCGCCCGCTTGCTCCAACTTGCGCAATGCGCACAGGTGTCCTTTGGCGAGGTCCACCACGTGGATATAGTCGCGCACGCCCGTGCCGTCGTGGGTGTTGTAGTCGCTGCCGAATACGCGCAGATACTCCAACTTACCGATGGCCACTTGGGTGATATAGGGCATCAAATTGTTGGGAATGCCGTTGGGATTTTCGCCGATAAGGCCGCTCTCGTGCGCGCCCACGGGGTTGAAATAGCGCAGCAGAGCGATATTGAACTCCTTGTCCGCCACGGCGAGGTCTTTGAGTATCTCCTCGATGAAATACTTGGTCTTGCCGTAGGGGTTGGTGCAGCCGCCCACGGGGAAGTCCTCTTTGATGGGCACGGTGTGCGGATTGCCGTACACGGTGGCCGAGGACGAGAACACGATGTTCTTCACGCCCGCCTCGCGCATGGCGTCCAAAAGGTGCACGGTGCCCGTGATATTGTTCTCGTAATATTTGAGGGGCAACGCCACCGACTCGCCCACGGCTTTGAGTCCCGCGAAGTGGATCACCGCGTCGATGGGGTGTTTCTTGAAGATTTCGCGCAAACCGTCCGTATCGAGGATGTCGCACTTATAGAAGACGGGGCGCACGCCCGTAATGGTCTCGATGGCGTCCACCACCGACTCCTTGCTGTTGGACAAGTTGTCCACGATGACCACGTTGTAGCCGGCCTCGATGAGTTCCACCACGGTATGCGAACCGATATAACCCGTACCGCCCGTAACCAAAATATTCTTCATACTCTCATTCTCCTTTTTCGATTCTTTTATTGGCGCAACGCTATTTCACCGGCACCTTTTTGAGGTGTGCGAAGCGGGGCAAACCGTCCTCGAGGGGCGCTTTGCAGTCGCCCTGGATGAGGGGCAGCGCGTAGTCCACGTAGGCTTGCGTCAAGCCCTTGCCGGCGGGCAAAATCCACTCGGCGGGGATCTTCTTCTCGGTGTTGGCGGCCAACGCCACGTCCATCAAAGCGGGCTCGCACTTGTACTCTTTGGCGCTGTAATCGCGTTTCAAAATGACCATCTTGTCGGTCTCGCCCGCGATGGCGGCCTTCACGGCGTAAGCACCCGAAGCAAAGGCTTCTTCCACGTCCACCTTGCTGGCAAGGTGCGCGGCGCAGCGTTGCAGCAGGCTGAACTCGATGGCGCGCACTTTGACGCCCAACTCGTTCTTCACCATATCGGCGAGCATTTGGCCCACGCCGCCCAACTGCGCGTGACCGAAGAGGTCGGTCTTGCTGGCGACGAATTCGCCCACGTACTTGCCTTCGGCGTTCTTGATGCCTTCCGACACCACCACCATGCACTTGTTGTTTTGCTTGGCGCAGATTTCCTTCACCGAGGCGAGGAACTCGTCCACGTCAAAGGGCGTCTCGGGCAAATAGATGAGGTCGGCGCCCAAGCCTTTGTAGGTGGCCAACTGCGCGGCGGCGGTCAGCCAACCCGCGTTGCGCCCCATCACTTCCAGCACGCACACCATACCCGTATTGTACACGGTGGCGTCCAATTTCAATTCCATGATAGAGGTGGCGATATACTTCGCGGCCGAGCCGTAGCCGGGGCAATGGTCGGTGCCGAAGAGGTCGTTGTCGATGGTCTTGGGCACGCCCATCACGCGGCACTCGTAACCCGATTGCTGCATATATTTGCTCACCTTGTTGCAGGTGTCCATACTGTCGTTGCCGCCGTTATAGAAGAAGTAGCGGATATTGTATTTTTTGAACACTTCCAACAAGCGCTTGTAGTCGGTATCGTCCACGTCCGCGGCTTTCAGTTTATAACGCACCGAACCCAATGCCGACGAGGGCGTGTTTTTGAGGAGTTCCAACTCTTTGACGTCTTCTTTGCCGATGTCGTAGAATTGCTCGTCCAGAATGCCCTTGATACCGTGCGCCGCGCCGTACACGTTGGTGATGACGTCGCTGTGCTTGAGAGCCTCGAGGAATACGCCCGCTGCCGAACTGTTGATAACGCTGCTGGGGCCGCCCGATTGACCGAAGATGGCTGCGCCGACTAATTTACTCATAAAATACCTCCGTAATGTTTTTTGATTCTGTTGCCTACATACTCAGTATGCCGGCCAATTTGTATAATTGTTCGTCCACGCGGCGAGGCATCGCCAGCGCTTCCGTCACGTTTTCGTCGATGATTTTGTTGTCGCGGATGCCGACCACGCGGCCGCCCACGCCCTCCGCCAGCAGTTGCACGGCCCTATCCGCCAACCTGCTCGCCAACACACGGTCGGCCATCGTAGGCACGCCGCCTCTTTGGATATAGCCCAACACGGTGGACTTCACCGACAACTCGGTACGCGCTTTCAACTCATTGATCACCTGGTCGATGGGGCACGCGCCCTCGGCCAGCATGACGATGGCGGACTTCTTGCCCGCTTTCTTGTTGATGGTCAGGCGTTTGGCCACCTCTTCGAAGTCCACGGGATGCTCGGGCACCAATATCACCTCGGCGCCGCCAGCGATACCCGCGTAGAGGGCGATATCGCCGCAGGCTCTGCCCATCACCTGCACCACCACCACGCGCTCGTGCGAGCTCATGGTATCGCGCAGATTGTTGATGGCGGACACGACCGTATTCACCGCCGTATCGAAGCCCAAGGTATAATCGGTATAGGCGAGGTCGTTGTCGATGGTGCCGGGAATGCCCACGCACTTGATGCCGAACTCCTCGTACAAGCATTTCATACCCGTAAAGGAGCCGTCGCCGCCGATGACCACCAAACCGTCAATGCCTCTTGCGGACAGCACTTCGGCCGCTTGACGACGGTACTCGTACTCCTTGAATTCGGGGCACCTCGCGGTCATCAACATCGTACCGCCGCGCTGTACGATACCCGACACCGAGCGTTTGCTCATCAGTTGCAATTCGTTATTGATCAATCCCAAATAGCCGCGTTCTATGCCGAACACCTCGATATCTTCGTAGGCGGCGCAACGCACCACGCCTCGTATTGCGGCGTTCATTCCGGGGGCGTCTCCGCCCGAAGTCATCACAGCGATTCTCATATAATCCTCCCAAAACGGTCTATGCGACCGCAGTCGCCCTCATTATAGCACACTACGCGCGCATTGGCTACCTATTTTTTACAAAACACACAAATTATTATTTATCGCGACACGCGCGCTCACTCCGCGCAGACGGCATACCGCAAATCCCACGGGGATTTATCTCGCATCGGCTTTACGGTACATCATTCGCGCCTCGCGCCCACATCCCGACGAATGTCGGATTTCTCCCGCTCGCGTTTCGAGCGGATTTCACCCGTGCCTTGGCACGGATTTCTCCCGAGGCTGTGCCTCGTATTTTTCCGCGCCTTTGGCGATTCTCCCCAAGGCGCTATTTTTTCAACGCCTTCATCACCACGCCCGCTTCGCCCAACACGGCTTTGCACTCGGCAAGGGCCGCCGACGAGGGATACAACTTGTCGGGAGCGGCGTAATACTTGCCGCCGATCAGCATATACACGGCCATCTCGCCGTTGTAAGCTTTCAGTATCTCGCCGATCTTGTCCTGCTGTTGTTTGGTCGCCACCGTCAGCACCAAGGCGTAATCCTTGGCCGAGGGCACGACTTCGTCCTCTTCCTCGTTCTCCGCCGCGCTTCTTGCCGACTTGCGCCAATCCGCAACCGTCTGCACGTTGAGGCTGTAGCGGTTGTCGCGGTAGTTCAAACGCCCTTCCATCTTGACGATGGCGCGCTTTTCCAACAGTTGCTTATACTTAGCGTAGGTTCTTGCGAAGCACACGAATTCCACCGAGCCCGTCAAGTCCGCCAGCGTGCCCGACACGAAGTCGTTGCCGCTCTTATCGGGTTTTTTGACGAGGGCATTTATCATACCCGCCACCACGATGAACTGGTTGTTATATTGTCCGAGACCCGACTCGTCCACGAATGCGTCCTCATCGAGGCCGCCCTCGTTTTCCATCGCGCTCAGGTCTTCTTTGAGGTTTTCCAGATGGAAAGGAATGGTCTTGTAGTCTTCGCGATAGGCGTCCAAAGGATGACCGGACATATACACGTTCAAGAGGTCTTTTTCGTTTTCGAGCAAGAGATCCCGCTCCATTTCGGGCAGTTTGGTCAATTCGATATGCCCCGTCACCCCCAGGTCGAACATATCGTCGAACAAAGACATTTGTCCGCTTGCCGACTTCTTGCGATCGCTCGTAATGGCCGACGCGACGTTCTCGTAATTGGCCAACAAGGTGGCTCTCGTTTCGCCGAAGCAATCCATCGCGCCCGACTTGATGAGGCCCTCTATCATCGTCTTGTTGGGCATGGTCTCCTGCCGCTCCAACAGGTCTTGCAAGTCCTTATAGGGGCCGCCCCGCTTCCTTTCGGCCACCATTTTGATACTCGCGTCCTCGCCCACGCCTTTGATACAGCACAGGCCGTAGCGCACGCTCTTGCCGTCGGTATGGAACCAGGTGTCGCTGTGATTGACCGAAGGGGGCAATACGGGGATGCCGTGCTCGCGTAGATAGGTCAGATACTTCTCTTTCTCGTCGGGCTTGTCGATGCGGTCGTTCATGACGGCCGTGATAAACTCGTGCGGATAGTACAGTTTCATATACGCGGTCTCGTAGCTCAACACGGCGTAAGCGGCGGCGTGCGACTTATTGAATGCATACTTGGCGAAAGACGCCATACCGTCGAACAGTCGAATGGCGTTCTCCTCGCTCATACCCAGCTTGATGGCGCCCACCACGGGGGAGTTTTTCTTATCGCCGGGGTGTCCCACCAAAAAGATGTGCTTCTGCACTTCCATCTCTTTTTGCTTCTTTTTGCTCATGATACGGCGCAGGATATCCGCTCGTCCGTAGCTGTATCCGCCCACCGTTCTCACGATATCCATCACCTGCTCTTGGTACACGATAACCCCATACGTATTGCTCAAAATCGGTTCAAGGCGCGGATCGATATAGGTGATCAACTCGGGGTTTTTCTTGTTGCGCACATAGTCCGGGATGCTATCCATCGGCCCGGGTCTGTACAGCGAAATACCGGCTATGATATCTTCCATCGAGGAGGGTTGCAAATCGCGCATAAACTTCTTCATGCCCGGACTTTCCAATTGGAACACGGCGTCCGTTTCGCCGCGCCCGATCAGTTCGTACACCTTGGGATCGTCGTACCCCAGCACCGCGAAGTCCACGTCCTTCCCCGTATTTTCCTTGATATATTGCTTACATTTTTTCAAGTCGGTCAAGTTGGTCAAGCCCAAGAAGTCCATCTTCAACAGGCCGAGTTCTTCCACTTGGTCCTTGGGATATTGCGTGGTCACGATACCGTCGTTTTGTTGCAACGGTATGCAGTCGGCCACGGGTTTGGCGCATATCACCACGCCCGCCGCGTGCATACCCGTATTGCGCGGCATACCCTCCAACTTCTCGGCCATATCCACCACCATACGCACGGTCGAATCATTGTTATACAGTTCGATGAGGTCGTTGGAGCGCATAGGACCGTACTTCTCGGCTTCCTTCTTGTTGGTGGGATCGTACTTACCCATCACGCCTTTCAGACAGCACCCCGGCATATTGGGAATGGGCTTCGTAATCTTTTCCACTTCCGCAAACGGTATGCGGTACACGCGCGCCACGTCCTTGATGGCCTGTTTGGCGGCCAAAGTACCGAAGGTGATGATTTGCGTCACCTTTTCCTTGCCGTACTTATTGCGTACGTATTCGATGACCTGCTCTCTTCCCTCCGAGCAAATATCCACGTCGAAGTCGGGCATGGACACGCGCTCTTTGTTGAGGAAGCGCTCGAATATCAGGTTGAAGCGCAGAGGATCCACGTTGGTGATACCGATGGCGTAGGCCACGATAGAGCCCACGCCCGAGCCGCGCCCCGCGCCCACGGGAATGCCGTGCGTCTTGGCGTAGTGGATGAAATCCCACACGATGAGGTAGTATTCCGCGAAGCCCATATCGATCACCACGCCCAACTCGTATTCGGCGCGGTTTTTGATTTCCTCCGTCACTTCGCCGTATCGTTTGACCAACCCCTCCATCGTCATCTTGGTCAGGTATTCGCTGGGCGTACTGCCGTCGGGCGGATAGTAGGGGGGCAACAATTTTTGTTTGGTGGGCATCGTCAAGGTTATCTTGTTCGCTATCTCCACCGTACGGTCCAGAGCGTCCAAGTGGTCGGGGAACAAAGCCGCCATTTCCTCGTACGACTTCACATAAAACTCCTTTCCTTGGAAGCGCATACGCTTTTCGTCGTCGATATACGCGGCGGTCTGAATGCACAGGAGTACGTCGTGCATCTCGGCGTCGTCGCGGCTCATATAGTGCGCGTCGTTGGTGACGACCAGTTGATACCCCGTCTCCTTGGCTATGCGGATAAGGCCCGCGTTGCTTATCTTTTCGAGCGCTCTGCCCTCTTCCACGATGCCGTGGTCCTGCATTTCGAGATAGAAATCCCCCTCGGCAAACAAACTTCCGAGGCGCTTTGCGTAGGCTTTCGCGCCCTCGTAATCGCCCGCCAATATCAATTTGGGTATGCGTCCCACGATACACGCCGAGAGGCATATCAACCCCTCGCTGTATTGCGACAGGCATTCTATATCGATGTGCGCCTTGCCGCCGTAGTAGCCGTCCGTCCAGGCCAGCGAATTGAGTTTCATCAAGTGCTTATAGCCCACCTCGTTTTTGGCCAACAGGATGAGGTGGTCGCGCTGGTCCTTGCGTATGCCCTGCACCGCGTGCATATCGGGCACGACGTAAAACTCGCAGCCGATGATGGGCTTGATATACAGGTCGGCGTATTTTTCCCTATCGCCCTCTTTGATGACCATATCGTCCATCACGGGCTTGTCCCCCGCGTTTGCGGGGTCCTCGGCCAACCTACGCTCGTAGGCTTCGACGGCCTCTTTCAGTTTTATCTTCTTCACTTCGCCCGCCCAATCGTTCTCGGCGGCATGAAACATATCCATAGCGCCGTACATATTGCCGTGGTCTGTCATGGCCACGGCGGGCATATTCATCTTACGCGCGTATTGAAACAACTGTTTGATGCGCACCGCGCCGTCCAACAGGCTGTACTCGGTATGCAGATGCAAATGCACGAAAGGTTTATCGGACATACTATTCTCCTTTGTATTTTTCCGCGGCGGAAGTTATCGCCGACATACGCCGATATACGGCGGTGGCGTTCAGCCCCAACTGTTTGGCTATATCCCGTAGGGACGCGTATCTTTCTTTCAGGCGCATATCGCCCACCAACTGCACTTCGGGCGGCAAGCGTTGATATTCGCCTTTTTCTTTCAATTTCTCTATCGCCCACAACTGTTCGGTAGCCGCCGCGTAGGACTTGTCCATATTGTTGATACGGCAATTCATTTCACGCGTCAAGGAGCGATTGATATTGCGTTCGAGGTAGTATTCGGTCACTTCGAGGGAGCATTTGGTCGCCCCCACCAAGGTAAAGAAGTCGGCGACGGCCTCACGGCGAATGCTCAACCGCGTGGTCTCCTCGCTTTGCGTCACCCCAAAGCGCACGGGCGCAAGCATACTTTCCAGCTCGGCGATACGCCTATCCCCCACCGAGAGGGACAAATCGAAGCGGTATTCCTCACCGCTGGTGTACAACCGCCCCGCTTCGAGCGCCAAGGCGGCCAGATAGCGGCAGTCTTTCACCCAGCGCATACTCCCGAAGCCGAGGGTATAGATTTCGTTACCTTCCTCGTCCGTTTTGAGCATTTTGCAGTCTACGAGCAACTTCTTTCCCACGGCGGCCGGCAATTCCAGCGACACCCCGCGCGAGCGTTTCCGCTCTTTGCCGCCGTCTATGGACAATTCGGGGCGGTAGGCGTAGAGCGCCCACAGGCAATTCGCCGCCAAGATAGCCGAATCGGTATTGCGGAAAGATACGGTCACTTTGGGATTTCGGCCTATACTCAACTCGCCGCCCAGCACCAAAAAACCCGCCAAGAAAGAAAGGTTGTCCTTATTCTTGAGCGCTTCGGGGTCCATTCCCGCCAATTCTTCCCGCCATTCTCTATCGCCTATCATCTCGTATTCCTTTTACGCCTATCGCATTCGCCTTCGGCAACTATCTCGCGCCGACGGGCGTCTATTCCTACCACAACGCACCATAGGTGCAATTTACGGCGGCATAGCCGCCTATTCGCCCCGCCGTGGCGCTCGGATTTCACCCGCTCTCGGTATCTCGCGCCGACGGGCGTCTATCAACGCAACTTGCGCTTTGCGCAAACGAACGCAAGGCTGTGCCTTGAACTTCACTTGCTACGCAAACTTCACTTTCGCATAGCGAAAACTTCACCGATGCCGCCTTTGGCGGCGTCTATTAATCGTGCAAATGCACGAACTCCTCTTCGAGATACACCCCGTACCGCTCGTATACGGCGCTTTTCACCACGTCCACCAGCCGCAGGTAATCCCTTGCGGTCGCTCCTTGCATATTGACGATATAGTTGCAATGCACGCCGCTCACCTGCGCCTGGCCTATCTTGGTGCCTTTCAGCCCGCATCCTTGTATATACTTGGCGGCGGGCACGCCCGAAGCGGCCTTGAACACGCACCCCAACGAGGGTTGTCTGGGGCTGTTGGCCGAGCGCGATACGCGCATATTCTCCACCGTCGCCGCGATTTCGTTCTTATCTTTCGCCGTCAGGCGGAAGGTCACCGCGCCCACCACGCCTTTGATTCGGCTGTCCCGATAGCGCAGGCCGAGGGCGGCTTTCTCCACCACCTCGACGGTTTGGGCGGTCACCACGGTTGCGCTAGTCACCACCGCCGCCATATCCTGCCCGTACGCGCCCGCGTTCATACGCAGAGCGCCGCCCACGGTCGCGGGGATACCCGACGCGAATTCCAAGCCCGACAGCCCCCTTTCGGTGGCCGCCGCGGACAAAGCGGGCAGCATTTCGCCCGCCATCGCCCGCACGACGTCGTTTTCTATCTCGATACCCTTCATATCGCGGGTAGACAGCACCCATTCCAGGCCGAAATCGCTGATAAGGGAGTTGCTCCCCCCGCCCAGCACGTGATAGCGCACGGGCGCCAATATGCGTAGGCTTTGCTGCAATTCTTCTATCGTTTTGGGCATCACGAGGTTTCGCACGTCGCCGCCCGCCGCAAAGGTGGACAACTTGCGCCCGCTCACGTCGTGCTCTACGCGGATACCCGCCCTATTCAATGCGTCCGAGATGGTTTCCATACCGCCATTGTATGCCGCTTACGGCAAGGGCGTACCCTCGACGATGGCGGTCAGCACGTCGCCCACGCCCCCGTCGGCACAGGACGCGCATACGAGGTCGGCCGCTTCCTTGAGGGCGGGCACGGCGTTGCCCACGGCTACGCCCAACCCCGCGGCTTGCAACAGACTTATATCGTTGCTCTCGTCCCCGAACGCCACGGCGTCTTCGGGCTCGAATCCCAAATAGCGGCACATCGCCCTGAGTCCGTTCCCTTTGCCGCTCTCTTTGGACACCACTTCGATATAGCGCGGCGTGGAGCAGGTAATATCGAGGTTGGGGAAGCGTTCCCTTAGGGCCGCCACCCTATCCGCCGTCTCTTCGGCGGGCGACATCACGATCATCTTGTGCATATCCCAATGCTCGGCCTCTTTCCACCCGGACAGCGGCTCGCCCACGTAAACGCCCCGTATTTCGGTATAGCGGAAGTATTCTTCACTGTACGGGTTTTTGTCCGCCGTATACACGTCCACGCCGTGATAGGCCTGAAAAACCCACCCACGTTCCTCGGCAAATCGCGCCAAGGCGTGCCAATCCGCCGAGGCGAGATCGTGGCGAAACACCTCTTTCTCCGCGCGGAAATCGTACCCGACCGAGCCTTGCAGACACACGAGGTATTCGGGCGAATACGCCATTTTCGCCAACTGTTTGGCGATAGAACGGAACATTCTGCCCGTCGTCACCACGAAGACGCCGCCCGCACGGATATAGGCGTCGATGGCTCGTTTGGTCTTCGGGGGCACCCGATTCGACTTTGCGTCGAAGATGGTCGCGTCGTAGTCGCAAAATGCAATGGGATAACGTAGTTTCATAACCGATAGTATATCATATTCACCGCCGCGCGGTCAACAGCGGGACGGCTATTCCTCGTGGAAATAGGCGTAGATATTGTGCGCCGTCTTTTTGCTCAATTTGGGCACCTTTTCGAGGTCTTCCGGGGTGGCCGCGGCGATTCCCTCGTAAGAATGAAATACTCTATACAGGGTTTTCACGGTTTCCTCGCCTACGCCCGCTATGGACAGCAATTTGCTTTTGAGGGTGTTCGTTTGCCTGAGGTGCCGGTGGTAGGTGATGGCGAAGCGGTGCGCCTCGTCGCGGATGCGTTGCAACAGTTGCAGCGCCAGCGAACTGTGGGGCAGTTTTATCTCCCGCCCGTCGCGCAATACGATGGTCTCCTCCCGTTTGGCGAGACCGATGACGAAGGTGTCGTTATACCCCTCGTTTTGCATGGCGCGCAAGGCGTACTCCACTTGTATAATGCCGCCGTCTATCACCAATAGGTCGGGCACTTCGCGGAAACTCACGTCCACCCCCTCTTTCAGTCGTTCGAGCCGGCGGGACAGCACTTCCTGCATACAGGCAAAGTCGTTGTTTCCCTCCACGGTTTTGATGCGGAAATGCCGATACATTTCCCTATCCTTTTCGCCGTCCGTAAAGACCACCATACTGCCCACTTTGTTCGTGCCCGATATATGGCTGATGTCGTAGCATTCCATGCGGTGTATGGTGCCCGTCATACCGATGGTTTTGGCCAACTGCTCGGCCGCGCCCACCGTCATATTCTCGTGTCTGGTCACCGCCTCGCCCGACCGCGACAGGTACTCCTGCGCGTTATTGACGGCCATATCCGCCAACTGCTTGCGCACGCCCTGTTGGGGCGTATATACGCGCACTTTTTTGCCCAGTGTAGACAGCGCTTTTTCCAATCCATCGGGCGCGTCGAACGCCAGCACCAATTCGTCCGCCACCATAGGCGACGCGGTGTAATAGCGGTAGATAAAACTCTCGAGGTTGTCTTGGTCATCCAGCCCCGACGCCACGGGCACTTTGTCCACGGCCACCACCTTGCCGCCGCGCACCGCGACGACGGCGGCCACGTCGGCCTTTGCGCCGTAGGCCACGCCCCACACGTCCAGGTTGAAGTCCTTGGGAAGGGCCACCACCTGGTGCCGTATCATCTTCTCCAAGGTGGCCAATTTATTCTTGTATGCCAAGGCGGATTCGTAGTCTTCGCGCTCGCTGGCGGCCAGCATTTTTTCGGTCAGGATATCCTCTACTTTTTTGTCGTTTCCGCGCAAAAAGTCTATGACGTCCCCTATCATTTTGCGATATTCCTCTTTGGTCGCCTTGCCCACGCAGGGTGCCAAACATTGCCCTATGTGATAATTCAGGCACGGCCTATGGGAAGCGGGCAATTTGGCGAGATTGTGCCGACAATGGCGTATGGGAAAGGCCGAATGCAGTAGGTCCATCATCTCCCTCGTCGTTATGCCGATCATATACGGCCCGAAGTATTTTGCGCCGTCCGCTTTCAGACGCCGTATCACGGTCACTTGGGGATAGTCCTCTTTGAGGTCTATGCGCAAAAACGGATACAATTTGTCGTCTTTCAAGAGGATATTGTAGTGGGGCTTGTGCTTCTTTATCAGCGTATTTTCGAGCATCAGCGCGTCTATCTCGCTGTTGCAGATGATATAGTCGAAGTCCACCACCTTGTCCACCAACGCCATGGTCTTCTCGGTCTTCGTGCCCGCGTGAAAATACGAACGCACGCGGTTCTTCAAGTTGGCGGCCTTGCCCACGTACACCACGGTATTCGCGGCGTCCCGCATAATATACACGCCGGGCGATTCGGGCAATTCTTTCAGTTTCAGGCGGATGGTATCGTTCATGAGGCTATTATACAACTATACGAACGCCCATTCTTACGAATGGTATCTATACTGCGTATAGATTGGTCGCTACGCTCCCCGCGTTCGATTGCAAGGCGGCGCGAACGACGTGCAAATACTTCGTGCTTGCTCGTTCGCTTCTATTATACAACTATACAAACGCCAGCCTGTCGGCTGTGTCTATGCAGAGCATAGACGTTGCTGTCGCAACGGCGTTTTGTTGCAAGACGTCGCAAGCGTAACGCAAATACTTCGCTTCGCTTGTGCTTGCACGCTTGCTTCTATTATAGCATACAATCCTCTTTCTTCAACCCTCTTTGCGCACTTTTTCCCAAACAAATTCCGCCGCATTATATCGGGTGCGCCTTCCCGAAACAAAGACACGTATTGCCAAAACTCGACATCGCCCGCCAGTTCTCCTTTGGTACAATGAGCACTATCCGCCGACGACCGTCGGCAAACCGAACAACGAGGTACGTTATGAACAACAGCATCAAAGATTTGGCCAAACAAGCGAAGTTTCGTATGCGCGTTTCGGGCGCGCCCGAAAACAAAAGCACCCTCCCCGACGTAGCCCAAGAGGAAGAGCGCGTCTACCGCATCGTCTGTCGGCTGGAAGAGAGCGACGAGGTCGTCACCGATCCCATCATGCAGGTCGCCGATCCCGCCGTATGGCGCACGCTTTCGGGCGTGGGGCGCGAACGCTACGTTCTCAATCTATCCGACGTCTATCTCCGCCAATTGGAGCGCTATCGCCGTCAAAAGTCCTGAAATCCCTTCTCAAAGGGTGCAACTGACAAAAATAAACTAATTTTTGTACTAAAATACCCTTTGACATACGCTCGCGGGTATGCTACAATTCTAATATAGAACATATCGGTAGGAGTCATTTCTAATGGACAGTTTCAACAATTTCTTTTCGGATTTGGGTTCCCGTATGCCCTTCTCGTCCGATTTTTTCGCCCGTAACCTATCCATCGGCGGCGGCGAAATCAACGTATTTTTCTTGGTTCTTTTAGCGCTCGTCGTAGCCGTCGTCGCTATCGTGGTCATCGCCGTTTGCGGTGCCAAGGCGTCCAAGGCCAAGCGCAAAGCCAAACAAAAAGCGGAAGCCAAGCCCGTAGCGCGGCAAGGCGGCGCGGTTTCGTTGGGTGGCGCCAAGCAAGCCGACAAGGCGCAGGAAGAGTCGGCGCAACCCGCCGAGCAAACGCCCGAGGCCGAAGCGGTCGAGGAACAGCCCGCCGAGGAAATCAAGGAAGCCGAAGCCACGGAAGAAGCGCAACCCGTTGAAGAAGCGCAACCCGAGGACGAGAATATCGACGTGGACGTAGTCGCTCCCGTCGCTCAAGAGGAAGAACAACCCACGGAAACCGAGCAACCCAAGGAAGCGGAAGCCGCCGAAACGGCGCAACCCGTTGAAGAGGCGCAGCCCGAGGACGAAGATATCGACGTAGACGTGGTCGCTCCCGTCGCTCAAGAGGAAGAACAACCCGCAGAAGAGGCACGGCAAGAGGCCGAGCCCGTGCAAGTCGAGCCCGTGCAAGCCGAGCCCGCCGAACAAGCGGAACCCGTCGAGCAAGCCGAGCAACCCAAGGAAGCCGAAGCCGCCGAAATGGCGCAACCCGCCGAAGAGAAGAAAGAAGAACCCGCGCAACCCGCCGAGCAAGCCAAAGAGGCGGAAGTTGCCGCGAGCGTTGCGCCTGCCGCGGACAAGTTGGCCGCCAAGGGCAAGACGTCTGCCAAAGCGAAAAACAGCGACGCTCCCAAAGTCGCAATGGAGGTTAATCAAATGAAAAAAGAGGAAGTCAAACAAGAAGAGAAAGCCAAGAAAGGGTTGGTCGGCACGTTCGAAGTTTCCCTTTGCCTGGACGGCTATCGTTTCTGCCTGTACGCCAGCAACAAACAACTGATGTACGAGAGCGTGGGCTTCACCAGCAGTGAAGGCGCCGTCAAGGGTATCGAGACCTTCCGCAAGACCTTGCAAGAGAGTCCGTACATCATCACCCGCGACAAATACGGTCGTTTCCGCTACGTGTTCAACAAGCGTTACCAAGGCGAGAACTACACGTCCGCCGCTTCCGCGCAGTCGGCTGCCGAATCCGTCAAGCGTTGGGCCGAGAACGCCAAAGTCATCGTGCGCAATCCCAAACCCGAAGAGTTGGATGCGTACAAGAAAGGTCTGGAAGGTCTGCGTACCAAAGACGACGTAGATTGGGATCTGGTCGCCAAAGAGGAAAAAGAGGCTCGCCCGATGGGCAAATTTACGGTCGAAGAGGACGGCAACCAAGACGAAGTCATCGGCTATCGCTTCTACCTCATCGCCAACAACGCCCAAATCCTCTACACCAGCGCCATCTACACGTCGGCCTCGGGTGCGCTCAAAGCCATCGACACCTTCAAACGCGCCGTCTACGTGGGCAACTTCTACGTGGACGAGGACAAGTTCGGTCACTTCCGCTACATCCTGCGCGCCAACGCCACCACCACCTACGTGGGCGAATCCTACAAGACGCGTTCGAGCGCCGAGTCCAGCATCGAGTCCGTCAAGAAATTCGTCAAGTGCGCCGCCATCGTTCCTTTCAAGAAGGGCGCCGACGACTGATTTCTCTCCCGTATACGCCGAGCCGTTGCCTTCTTTGGCGACGGCTTTTTTTCGTCGTTTTCGCCGTGCGCCTATCCCGTCAACCACTTCTCCCTATCACGCTACGCCATTGGCTCTCTACTGCGCCAAAATACCGCGCTCAAGTATTTCTTTGCGGCACACGGCACTACGCTTTCTCGCGGGATATAACGCTCGTTTGTCGTTCGTCTACGGATTGATCTCCCGCACGTCCGCGATCACACCCTCGTCGCTGTCGAAGCGGAAGACGCGGCCCACGCCCTTCTCGTCCACCACGCCAACGTCCGCGAGGTCGCAGGCAAAGGGCGGTTTGCGCACCCTATCCACCGTGCCGACGTATTTTAGCAGCGCGTCGTAGTCTTCCGCGAGGTCGCCGCACAAATATCCCTTGGCCTCCTCGTGGTCACCCACCGCCACCGCTTCCAAAAACAAATACGGCGTCAACGCCGGTATGAACGTATGCCGATATGCGCAACTGAACGATTGTTCAATCAATCCGAATTTGCCGTCCTTGTACCCGAATACCCGACGACGTGTATGCCTTTTCATATCATCAAAGGTGCATTCGACCATCAACTTGTCACTCAGGGCATACCCGTCCACCCAGCCGTCGTACAGCGGCTCCCCCTCGTACAAAGAGGCCAACAGCAAATACGTCCTCTCCCCTCGCCGCACGGCCACCGCCACCGCGGACAACGGCGCGGCGAATTGCACCCCGACCGAGTCCCCGCTCGGCAATACGTACAATCTCGTGCTCGCGCCGTCCACCCATACTTGCGTTCTATCCCGTTCGCAAACGGCGGTCACCACGTACCGCACGCCGTCGATCTCCTCGCTTTCCTGCGCCGCCGCGTTCCATTCGGTCGCGTCTTTCGCCGCGTGCAGGACTTTCACGTCCCCCCAATCTTCCACCTCGAAGCCTTCCGCCGCAAAGCCCTTCTCCGTCACCTCGACGTACCCTATCCGCCCGTTTGCGCATATCCGACAGTACACGCGCCGTCCTTCCGACAGGTCCAAAAACGCCGTTTGCTTGCCTTCCGCCAACACCTCGTCTTCAAAAAACACGTTCATACCCCATCTTATGCCCCTTTCGACGAAATAATCTATTATTTTTTACGATTTTATACCCGTCTGTCACGCGTTTATCACATTCGTATGGTAGTCTATAGGTGTCAACAAGCGAAAGTTAGTTTCATATATAGATCCCTCCCTAAATAACAAAGCGCCCGTTCTTCAACGGGCGTTTTGTTTTATTGACGGTTTTTAATTATCTTTTTTCAATGATTCTAATGATTCAAGCCTTCTTTCCAATTCTTCTATTTTTTCTGTGTAATACAAATTATCGTTACATAGTTTATAGACCAAGTCCGTTCGTGCCCTATCGACTAATGTGCGATATCCGGCACACTGCTCATACGGTATGTGTATATGATATACAGCGCCATTGTCAATCAAGAATAATATTTTCAAATACACACGGTCATCACTCACATCCTCGATTCGCAGATTTTCAAGACACGCAGACAATTCCACGCCAATCATTTCCGGTCTCTTTTCATATTTCTTTTCCAAAAATGCTTTTACATTTTCATAAAAACCTATATCATTGCATAATTCAATATCTTTCAATGTCGGTTGATACGGGTGGCACAGTATTTCATTATGTGCCGAAACCGGCGACTCATCTAAAACACTTTGTCCTTCTCCCAAAGGTTTTGCCGGCACATATCGAATAAAACTAAACCGTTCGTTTACTTTGCAGAAGAAGTCATAGTCATCTAACAAGAGAATACAATCGAGAATAGCATAAGGCTTATTTTCAATAATAATGAACAAACTGCTACTTTCTATTTCTTGATATGGGCACTCGTTCTTGTAAAAATCATTAATTGCCTTAGATGCTTGACCATACTCTTTCGTATCTTGAATAAGTTTTAATGCCTTTTCATCATTTTCACACGACGGAACACCATTGAGAACCAAATCCAAACTTACCTCAAACACCTCTGTAATTTTTTTTATTGACGCAATATCAGGTTCGTTTTCTCCGGTTTCCCATTTGCTAATCGTTTTATCCGAAACATTCATTATCGTAGCCAAATCTTTTTGCGTCATTTTACGACTTTGCCGCAAATTACAAAGTCTTTCCCCTATAGATAGTGTTTTAAACATATTATTAATCCTCCGTAATCATTCTTATTGAATTAGTTCAGTTTGCCTAACTCAAATTAATTATATCACACTTTCCTCATTTCTTAACAAAAATAACTCTTATATGAAGTAGACGAAACAGAGAATCTCGCTCTTTAATAAAGATATTACTATCACCAATACTAACCAAAGCGTAGAATTGCAAAAACAACGAAAAAGCGCAACCCATATAGGTTGCGCCGTTTTCTCAACAGTTTGGTTTACTTCTTCGCCAACAGGTCGCGGATTTCGATCAGCAACGCTTCGGTAGTAGGCTTCGCCGCTTCCGCTTCGGCCTTTGCTTTGGCTTCCGCCTCGGCTTTCGCTTTGGCCGCCTCTTCTCTTGCCTTCTTAATCTTGGCGAGGTTCTTCTTGGTGAGTTTGCCGCCCACGGATGCTTTCTCCTCGTTGGTCAGGCTTGCCAAAAACTCCGCGTCTTTCTTCAGTCCGCCCATTCCGCTACGCAAACTGTTGATGGCTTTCACCAACACAAACAGCACGATAGCGGTGAGGAGGAAGTTGATGATGGCCATAATGAACGCGCCCCAATCGATAAAGTTGGTGCTCGCCCAGTCCACCACCATTTGACCGGTCGCCTCGTCTTTCATATACACGGCCTCGCCCAAGATGGTGCGCAAACCGCTGATATCGCCCATGGGGATCCAGTTGATGAGGGGCTTGAAAATGTGATTGACCAACGCGTTGACGATTGCCGTAAACGCGGCGCCGATGATCATACCTACGGCCAGGTCTACCACGTTGCCGCGGGTGATGAACGTCTTAAACTCTTTGAATAGTTTTTTCATACGTTACCTCCTTCGTTTTGCTCATTATAACACCATCCGCCCGCCAAGTCAAGCGGGCTTTTTGACTTGACAAAAATAGTTTATTGCCCTACAATATATTATTATATATCGCCTACGGGCACAAAGGGGCAGAATGAAGACGGCAGCCAACGCGGACAAATGGTTTCAAAGCAGCGTGGTATATCACGTATACCCACGTACGTTTTGCGACGCGTTGGGCGTAGGCACGGGCAACGTCGAAGGCATCATCGGCAAATTGGACTATATCCAGCGGCTCAACGTCAACACCCTCTACGTGCAGGACATCGACCGCGTTCTCCCCGACCTCGACAGCACGGACGACGACGAAGCGCGCCTTCGGTCCACGTCCACCCTTCTTTCTCTTTCCCGGGCGTTACACGAGCGCGGTATGCACCTCATCATCGACCTTCCCACGGCGTACACTTCGCCCGCGCACCCCTGGTTTTTGCAATGCACCAAGGGCGACGGCGCTTTCGCGGACTACTATATCCGCCGCCAAGGCAAAGGCGCCGAGGGCAAGCGTCTTCCCGATGGCCGCCGCGTCGCGCGCCGCAGCGTTTGGACGAGGGGGGACGACGGCTACTGGTATATGCACGCGGGCGATTGTCCTCTCCTCGACTGGGGTTCGGCCGCCGTGCGCCGTAGTCTATTCGATATGGCCGCACGCCGCCTTTCTTTCGGTGTGGACGGCTTCGTCATCAACGTCAAAGATATGCACACCGCCGCCTACGCCGACAAGAAGACCGCTATGGACAAAGACGCGGTGCGCACCGCGCTGTCCGCTTTCGTCGAGGCCCTTCGCGGCGTCTCCCCCGTCGCCGTCGTTCTGGACGTAGGCGCGGCGCCTCTTGCCGACGCCCAAGCGTTCACCTTTGCCGACGGCATTCGCTCGTCACGGCACCTGCCGCAAAAGGCGTTCGGCTTCGTCAAGCCCAATCACGTCCGCTTCAAGCGCACGTTGGGGCTTTGGCAGCAAGGCTCTTTCGCACGGTTCGCCCCCTCGCTCTATCTCGAGAGCGCCGACCTGCCCCGCTCGCTCGGCTGGTTTACGGGCGACTACGGCGCCTACCGCAAAGAGGCGGCCTGCATGACCGCCACCGCCACGTTTATGCTGCGCGGCACGCCTTTCATCTACCAAGGGCAGGAGATCGGCATGACCAACTTCCCCTTCAATCGGGTTTCGGACGTCACGGACGAGCGGCTCCGCTCCCTCACGAAGGTCAAGTTGCTGTCCGCCGTGCCCTTCCTCAATCGCGCGGTATTGGGCTACCTCGGCGATATCGCCTGCGACAACGCCCGCACGGCCATGCAATGGACGGCGCTACTGCCCAACGCGGGGTTTACCACGGACGGCACGCACCGCGTACCCGTCAACCCCAACTATATGCAAATCAACGTACAGGACGCTTTCGAGCGCGACGACAGCGTTTTCGCCTACTATCGGCGGCTTCTCGCTCTGCGCAATAGCGCGGAATACGCCAACGTACTCCAAAAGGGCACCTATTGCGAATACTATCGGCACAACAAGGACCTCATGGTCTATACGCGCAGTTACAAGGGCGTCACCCTCATCGTCGTATGCAACCTGCGCAACGCGGACGTGCCCTTCGTCCTTCCCGACCGCATCGCATTCAAGGACTGCACCTTGCTCGCCGCAGGCTACGATATGCCCGCACACCTGGGCACGGTGACCTTGCGCCCCTACGAATGCGTGGTATATCGACTCGACTGACAATATCCATCTATCAAGGAGAAAACTATGAATATTGCTTTTTACATCAATTACGGATTCTATCAAGACGCGCGCACCGCGCTTTCCCGTCTCAAAGCCCACGGCGTAGACAAAGTCGTCACATGGATCGACCACGACGTGGAAGCGACCGCCACCTTGGGCGAGCACGAGTTGTTTTCCTATGTCAAAGACAACGCCTTACAAATAGACGCCGCCATCGTTCCCCACGACAACTTGCCCTACCTGTCCAACACGCGCTACGGGCGCAAGGACGCCATCAAGGCCTACAAGCAAGCCGTCCTGACCGCGGTGGACAACCACGTTCCCCTGCTCGTGATGGACGCCGCGCCTCTCTCCGCGCCCTACGTAGAGGCGCTTCGGGAGATTTGCGCCTACGCTTCCGAAAACGGCGTTATCATAGCCCTTCGCGACGCGGCGGACGCGGACGTCATCGGCATTCTATCCGAGGTAGACGACCTCTATTATTGTCTTGACACGGCGCAATGCATCAAGCATCATTTGGACGTTCCCGCCCGCGTGGAGGCCCTCAAATCCCGCCTCGTTTACGTCATTCTCTCGGACGTGGGACACAATGACGAACGCTGTCTTCCCACCTACGGCAATACGGATTTCGCGCCCATTCTCGCCGCCGTCAAAGCCTCGGGCTACGTCGGCACCTACGCCGTCTACGCGTCGAGCGCCAAAGGTATCACGGATGCGGACGCCTTCATCGAAGCGGCCAAATCCATCGTCAAATAGCGTTTCGCTTTCTACCGAAAAGGCTGTTGAAAATCGCGTTTCAACAGCCTTTTTCGTTACGCCCGACCTTCGGTCGAACGCGAATATGCGTTCCTTTTTATTTGTTGCGCAAGAATTCGTCTATACCGACGGCGGCCACTTTGCCCGCGCCCATCGCCAAGATCACCGTTGCCGCGCCCGTCACGGCGTCACCGCCCGCGAACACGCCGTCCACCGTGGTCATACCCGTCTCCTCGTTGATAACGATACCGCCGTAAGGCCGCACCTGCAACCCCTTGGTCAAAGACCGTATAAAGGGATTGGGCGAGGTGCCCAGACTCATAATGACGGCGTCGGCCTCGATGGTGAACTCGCTATCGGGCTTGACGACGGGTCTGCGCCTTCCGCTTTGGTCGGGCTCGCCCAACGTCATCTCCACGCACTTCACGCCGCACACGTATCCCTTATCGTCCGCAAGGATTTCCACGGGATTGGTGAGCATACGGAAGTGAATACCCTCTTCTTTGGCGTGCACCACTTCTTCGTGTCTTGCGGGCAACTCCTTTTCCGAGCGACGATACACCACGGTGACGTCCGCGCCGATACGCACGGCGCACCTTGCGGCGTCCATGGCCACGTTGCCGCCGCCCACCACCACGGCCTTTTTGGGGCGGGGAATAGGCGTTTTGGAATCGGGCAGATAGGCTTTCATCAGGTTGATACGCGTCAAAAACTCGTTGGCCGAATACACGCCGTTGCAATTTTCGCCCTTGATACCCATAAACTTGGGCAAACCCGCGCCGCAACCCACGAAAATACTTTGATATCCCATCTCGTACAAATCGTCGATGGTCAAGGTCTTGTCGATCACCACGTTGGTCTGTATATCCACGCCCAAGGCCAGCAGATTGTCGATTTCCCTCGTCACCACGCTCTTGGGCAAGCGAAACTCGGGGATGCCGTAGCGCAACACGCCGCCCGCGACGTGCAACGCCTCGAATATGGTCACCTCGTAGCCCATTTTGGCGAGGTCGGCGGCGCAACTCAATGCGCTCGGACCGCTGCCGATGACGGCAACTTTTTTGCCGTTCTTGGGGATATCCGCCTTTACGGGAACGGTATGCGCGTTGTGCCAATCGGCGACGAAGCGCTCGAGATACCCTATGCCCACGGGCTTGCCGTTGATGCCGCGCAGACACTTGCCCTCGCATTGCGTTTCCTGCGGACAAACCCTGCCGCACACGGCGGGCAAATTGTTGCTCTCGGCGATGATTTGATAGGCTTTCTCGAATTCGCCATTGGCCACCTCGCGTATAAACGCGGGGATATTCACGCACACGGGGCATCCCGTACAGCACGGATGATTTTTGCAATCCAGACACCGCGAGGCCTCGGCGAGCGCCATCTCTTCGGTATAGCCGAGCGCCACTTCTTCAAAACTCTTATTCCGTTCCTCCACGGGCGCGGTCGGCATTTCGTTGCGTTCCATTTTCAAATTTGCCATAACTAATTCCCCTTTTTCAGCAAGTTGCAATTATCTTCGCGCTGGTGCCGCTCGAAATCACCGAAGCGGCGGTTACGGCTCATCACTTCGTCGAAGTCGATGAGGTGCGCGTCGAAGTCGGGCCCGTCCACGCAGGCGAACTTGGTCTCGCCGCCCACGGTCAGGCGGCAACCGCCGCACATACCCGTGCCGTCTATCATAATGGGATTCATACTCACCATGGTCTTGACGCCGTATTTCTTGGTGAACAAACTCACGAACTTCATCATGATCACGGGGCCGAATGCCAGCACTTCGTCGTAGTTTTCCCCGTCCAATATCAACTTCTCCAACGCCTCGGTCACGAGGGCTTTTTGCCCGAAACTGCCGTCGTCCGTCACAAAGACGCACTTATCCGAGACGGCCTTCATGTCCTCTTCCAATATCAAGAGGTCCTTGTTGCGGAATCCGGCGATGATATGCACCTCCGTCCCCTGCTCGTGCAAAGCACGCGCCACGGGATAGGCAATGGCGCACCCCACGCCGCCGCCCACGACGGCCACCTTTTTCAATCCTTCTATTTCGGTCGGCTTGCCCAAAGGCCCCACGAAGTCCTGTATATACTCGCCCTCGGCCAGCGAGTCGAGTTGCATGGTAGAAGCGCCCACCACCTGATACACGATACTGACGGTGCCTTTCTCCCTGTCGTAATCGTTGATGGTCAAAGGGATGCGCTCCCCGTCCGCGCCCGCCCGCAAAATGATAAACTGCCCCGCTTTGGCCCTTTTGGCGACCAAGGGTGCGTCGACCACCATTTTCACGACGGATGCGTTGAGTTGTTCTTTTTTCAAAATCTTATTCATAAAACCAACACCTTTGTATAAGTCTATATACCAATTATATAATTTTTTGCGTCCAATACCAAAAAAAAATAGCCCTTTTCGACTATTTTTTTCTCGAAACGAACTATTTTTTACGCGATTTCGGTCAAACCCGCCCGTTCAATCCCGTTCCGCCAACTTGCGGTAATCCACCTTGCCCATCGGCGTCACGGGCATTTCGTCCACCACTTCTATCTCGCGCGGCACGCAATACTTGGTCAGTTGCCGCTTCAAATGGTCGGCCACGGCGGATTTCACGCGCTCGCCGTCCCCCTCGTGGACGGTCAACCACAACTTGACCGACACCTTGCCGTTACGCCTTTTTTCGGTGACGGCGGCTTTTTCCACGCCCGCCACCTCGTAGGCGAGTTGCTCGATCTCCTGATGGTACACGTTGACGCCGGCGATGATGCTCATACGCTTTTTGCGCCCCACGAAGTGATAATAACCCTCTTCGTCGCGGTAGCCGCAGTCCCCCGTATGCAGCCAGATTTTATCCTCGTTACGGCTCAGCACCCCCTCGGGCGTGGCGTCGCGATAGCCGCCCATCACCGTCAGCCCCGACACGCATATCTCGCCGCGTTGGTCGGCGCCGAGCCTATGGCCGTCCTCGTCCATCACGCACATTTCCACCCCCACCACGGGCTTGCCGATACTGCCCGCCTTGTCTTGTATATGAGGAGAGTTAGCACAGCACACCGCCACGGTCTCGGTCAACCCATAGCCCTGATACAAGCGGCATCGACTGCCCGCCTCTCGGCACAGCGCGTCGAACTGCGTTTTGAGTTCGGGGCTCATGGCGTCGCCCCCGCAATAGGCGTTTTGCAATGTGGCGATATTCTTCCCCGCGAACGCCCCCGTAGCCAGCATTTTCTCGTACATCGTGGGCACGCCGACCAGCAGATTGATCTTGTTTTTGCGAATGATGCTCACGCTCTTCTTGGGGTCGAACGAGGCTTGCAACACCACGCGGACGCCGTAGGGCAACATCGCGTGCAGGCACACGCCTATGCCGAAGCCGTGGAAGATGGGCAGCACCATCAGCATCGCCGTCTTGCCCACCTCGGGCACGTCGGTCAGGTGAATGACCGCGTTGGCCTCCGCGTTCATCATGGTATTGGTAATGGGTATGGTCTTGGGTATGCCCGTCGTACCGCCGCTATGCAGATACATACATACGTCCTCGCCCCGCCCTTTCACTTGGGCGACGGGCGCCAAGGCTTTGCCCGCGTCGTACACCTGCACTTGGGCGCGAGGACTTGCGGCTATCGCCTTTTTGAGGGCGCTCTTCCTCACCTTGTTGACGGATTGAATGACCGCGGCCACGGGGCGGGCGAAATACTCGCCTGCGGACAACAAGAGGATTTGCACGTCCCCTTTGGTCAACACGGGGTATTGGTGCAAAAACAATTTGTCAAAGCACAGCAATACGCGGCTTCCGAGCCGCTCCATCTGCTGCAATACCGACTCGGGCGGCGTAAGGGGGTGCAATACGCTGCACACCGCGCCCAAATAATTGATGGCGTATATGGCGGCCACCGCCACGGGCAAATTGGGCATACAAATGGTCACCACGCTGCCCTTCTCCACGCCCATGGCCGCGAGCGTAGCGGCCATACGCTTCGTCGCTCGGTCCAATTCGCCGTGCGTCAGCGACTTGAACATAAATTGCAAGGAGATACGGTCGTCAAGGCCGCGCATACCGCGCCGCCAATATTCGTACGTCGAACAATCGAAGTCTGTCGGGTTGCTGTCGTTAAATGTCAATGTCGTCGTCATCGTCCCCATCGGGCAAAGTCGGGGCAAAGGTCTTTTGCTCCAGCACTTCGTCACTCCTTTCCAATATTACGGTCTTTTTCTCTTCTTCCGCCCGCGCTTTGGCTTCTTCTTCCTCGCGGCGGAGATCTTCTTCCACCTGTTTGGCGCGCGCTTCGTCCGCCTCTATCATCTTGGCGATGATCTCGTCCTCGTTGGCGTTATTGTCCAACCCCAATCCCGACAAGGTGTCTTTCAAGGTGCGGTCGGACGTGCGCAGACGCGCAAGGCGTTGTTTGTATTGTTGGTATTTCTCCTCTTTCTCGCGCAGAGCGATGCGCTCTGCGGGCGTCAATTCGCGCTCCACCGTGGTCTCGTCGAACGCTTCGATAAAGCTGTCCAACTCCTCGTCCTCGTCGGGTTTGGCCGTTGCTTTGGCGGTAGGCGCGGCCACTTGTTTGGTCGCGTCTTCGGCCAGTTTCTTGTTGCGGCGCGCCTTGGATACGACCACGACGACCACCACCACCACGACTGCCAGCACCACGCCGCCCGCGATGAGCCCGATCAAGAGCCAGTTGATCTCGCGTTGGGCGCATATCACGTACTTCGCGGCCATCGTGCGTTGCGTAAAGACGACGTACTCGCCTTCTTGCACGAAGTCCAACTGCACCCATTGATCGCCCTCCGCGTACAACACTTTGGTATTGCGCAGATTGGACGGCGCCGCCAAGCGGAAGGTGATATTGCCCGACTCTGCGCTCACGGGATTGGACACCTCGTACACCGTCACGACGTGGTAGCCCGACAAAGAGGCTACGGCGGCGCCGTAACGGCTGTTGACGCCCTTCTCTACGGTCAAGGTCTCGGTCGTATTGAAGCGGCCGGACACCTCGAACGCGCTGTCGTTGGTGGGCAAAGACAGACTCTTGATGGTCAATTTGACGGGCGCGTACTGCACCCTGTAATTCTTCAGCACGTCGCTTTGGCTTTGCACCAACTCTACGGTGTATACGCCCACTTCGGTCGGCGTACCCTCCACCGTTTTGCCCTCGCTGTCCTTATAGGACAGACCAAAGGCGGCGTTGAGTTGATTGAACTCGGCGTCCGACACGTCCATATCCAAGTTGACGTGAACGGTCAGGCGGGGCGAAGCGCCCTCGTATATGGTGAAATTGCCCGAAGAAGAGGTGACCGTAACGCGCAAGGGACGCGGATTGACGTACAACTTGCCCTCGCGCACCACGTTGACGGCGTAGTTGGCGTTGTCGGACGTCACCTTGAGTGGGTATCCTCTGTCGCTACACCCGAACGACGCGTCCAGACTATCCGTCCAAGTGCCGTCCGTTTTTTGCACGGACAGGGTCAGATTGGCCAAAAACGCCGTTATATCCGCGGTCAGCACGTCGCCCGCGGGCCACCACAAATGCGCCGTGCCCTCTTCGCCCCGCGTAATGCGCTCGGCAAAGGCCGCGTCGCCGTAGTTGACGTCGTAGTCCCACACCGAGAGCGCCACGTTCCGCTTGGTCACGGTCAGGCCGTTCTCTCCCGCAAAGGTGAGGTCACACGCGTACATAGAGTCGTTTTCCAAGGTGACGTGCACGTCATAACGCCCCACGTCGCCCACTTCCGCCACGGCGCCCGCTTGCCTGTATTCGACGCGCCAAGTGCCGTCTACGGTCTTATCGCCGACCGTGACGGGCGTAGCGGCCGCTTGCTCGCCGTAGGTGACCGAGAGGTTATCCAATCGCACGTCCTCGGCGGTCAACGCCACCTTCGCCACGTCTATCTCGGCATAGCGACGGGCTTGGCCGCAATACAATTCGCTGTCCATTATGACCATGGCACGGTAAAACCCGGGCATGGGCAATTCGGCGGACAAGGCGTAGGGCGACCAGTGCTCGCAATCTCTGCTGTATTCGTAGGTCAAGGTATAGGTGGCGGTATTGCCCTCCTCTATCCATTCGGCGAAATCGTCGCTATCCACGACGTACCCGTCGCCGAGGTCAAACCGCTCGCCGTACGACAGTTGCTGGGCGTAGGCTTTCCAGGATATCCCCACCGAGCATTTGACTACTTCCAAAGGAAGTAGCAAGTCGTCTTCGGTGGCGTTGTAGTTGACGTTGCCTTTATAATGCACGCGCACGGTATAACTGCCCACGGCGGCGGGCGGCGTAAGGCTCCATTCGTCCGTATCGAGCTTGCGATAGGCAAATTCGAAATCGGCGGGCGCGCAGTCCACGTCCCTACCGTCCGCGTCCTTGACGTCGTAGTAGGTGCGCCGCGCATTGTAGAGATCCACGGCGGCGCTTTCCGCCGTGCGATTCTTCTTGTACTCAAAACCAAGGGGACTTTGCACCTGCGACAGTACCACGTCCGCCTTTCGTATTTCGACGGGATACCACCCCGAGGCGGGACAACGCGGATTGGCGTAGTTCCCTGCCGTGCCCACGAAGCTAAACGCGACGTAATAGCGCCCCGCCGTCGCCAGTTGGTCGGTACGCGAAGCGATATTCTCGCCGTCGAGGCTGTACAACGCCTCTATGCGATAGCCCTCGTCCGCTACGCCGCCCTTTTGGACGGAAGCGCCCAGCAAGGCGATGGAAGAGCGCACCGAGCCGTCGTACACGACGGACGCCTCGGCAGAGTCTACGACGATGGCGCCGCTATACGGCGTCACGGCGTACGTATGCGTCGTATCGGCAAGTTTGTAGTTGCCTTTGGTGCGGAATACGGGGGCCACGGTATAGGTACCGCAGCCGATATCCGCGACGTATTCGGCCGTAAATTCCGAGCGGTTGGGATCGTTGGCCACCACGTAGGTCACGTTTGCCGCCAAGTCCGAAAGATTGGGTTCCAACCCCTTGGGGTCTTGCAAGGTCACCTTGGGCAAAATGCGTTGCCCGTATTCCGAGGTCATGCTGTCCTCGTCCCAGACCACGTTGAGCGTCTTTTCCGCTATACGTATTTTATACGTATAAATGGTGTCGTCGATAATGCCCGACACCGTATAATCGGCCACCGCGCCCTCCGCGTCGCGCTTGACGGTAGCCATCATCTCGGCGGGTTGCCAAGCGATATTCTCTCCCGTTTGGGTAGTAGCGCCCAAGCGGATATTGATGCCGTCGTGATAGGTGAACGTGTAGCGCCGCACCATATTGACGGTATCGACGGCGTAGCAATAGCGATTGTCCACGTTGCCCACGGCGCATACCGTATCGCCGTCGTACAACACCAATTCATACTCGGGATCGGCCGCCGCCCTAAAGGAAACGAGGCACAAGCACCCTGTCGCAAGGACGACCAAGGCCGCCAATGCCGCCAAACACCAAATCCATCTTTTGCTGCTCTTTGCGTTCATATCTATCTCCTCTCCCCGCTTATCGGGGTGATCGCTACTCTTTGGGTGTCAAAACCCAGCCTTCCTCGCTCTCGGTGGGCGAGGTGCCCATTATCCTACCGACCGAGACGGACGCACCGACGGAGATATTGCCCGTGGGCGCACCACCGTAGGTGCCCGTGCCGAAACCGACCACGCCGCCCAGATAGCGACCGTCGGTCACGTCGAGGTCGACCGTTAAGGCGACGCTCGTGGTATCCGCGCACACGCACAGTCCTTGCGCGTAGCCCGTTACGCCGCCCGCATACAGCGTGCGCACGTTGCCCTCGAGGCGCATCGTCACCGCCACGTCGGCCACATCCACCGTGCTGTACCCCACCGCGCCGCCTATATACACGAGGTCGGCGGCGGCCCGATAGGTCACGTCCGCCCGCCCCGACACGGCGGGGCACGTCAGTTGCCCGCCAAAGGCGCCCGCGTAGCAGTTGCCGCCGAGGGTGTACTCGGCGTATACGGTGGCTGTACACCCCGCAAGGTTGCCCTTGCCCACGGCGCCCGCGTAGCCATTATTCACCCCATACGCAAAGGGGGTCTCGGCGGTACCTATCACACATTGCTCGACCGTGCCGTCCGCGACGGTGGCGGCCAAAGCGCCCATATAGACGCCGCCCGACAGACTGCCCGAGACGGTCACGCGGTCAAAGAGGTCGCCGATACTCTTGGCGACCACGCCGCCCAACGCCTGCGTAGCGGTCGTTTGGGTGTAGTTTACGTTGAATTGCGAACGGCGGTAGACGCACTCGGTACTGTTGCCGACGGTGCCGAACGCCTTGTCCGCCGTCAGGGTGGCCGTCAGCGTTACGCCGTCAAAGATACATTGCACGGCTTCGCCCGCCAAAACCCCGCAGGGCGCGGCGGTGTCCAAGGTCACCTCGGCGAACTCGAAGGTGATATTGGTGAGGACGGCACCGTACAGACAGCCAAACAGACCGTTGGCCGTGCCGTCGCCCGTCACGCGAATATCCGTCAGCGCATAGCCCCGCCCGTCGATTGCGCCCGCAAAGGCGTTCTTGGGGCCGAACAAGGGCGCGGTTTCGCCCACCGCGATATTGCCGACCAAGGCGAAATACGCGGTAGGATGCTCGTCGAGCAAGGCGAGGTCCGCCGCCTCGGACAACAGGTAGGGCTTGTGTTCGGTGCCGCTCTCCTCGTAGTCCACGACGAACGAGACCGTCTCGCTGTACAGGCTGTCCCGATAGTAGGGGTAGGCGCTCGTCGCCATCACCCTAAGGGTATACGCCCCGTCGTATGTCAGTTGCTTGGATAAGTCCAACGTGGCGGAAGACAGTCTGACCGTCTCCCCACCGTTGATTTGTATAAGATACGCCGCCGCGCCCGACACAGACGACCAAGACAGCGTAGTGCCCTTTACGCGCACGTCGGCAGGCGCCGAGAGCCGTAGGCTCTCCACGTACAACTCCGCCGTATAGGGGGAGTCCAGCACGTCCTGCCCTTCGGCCAAGGTGCGTATTTTGCATATATGCGGCACGCTCGCATCGAGCGCATAGGTATTTTCGTGCAAGACGACGGGATTGCCGTCCACGACCAACTCGTATCCGTAAGCGCCCGCTATCTCGTTCCAAGACAGCGCGCCCTGCGCAAAGCCGAACCCCACGGGAATGGCCACCACCGAGTAGTTGGGATAGACCACGGGCGCGGGGGATTCGCCCTCGCCGCCCTCCTCGTCGGGTTGCACTTCGCCCTCTTGTTCGCCCGATGCGCCGCCTTCTTCGCCGCCTTGCCCTTCTTCCTCTTGCTCTTTGAGTTTTTCGAGGTACTCGTCGAGATCCTCTTCCTCGTTGACGGGATAGTAGCATACGCCCGTAGACCACAGGCTGACGCCGTAGCCCGATTCGCCGATGGCGCGCAGATAGATAGTCAGCACGGTATCGTGCAGATAGACGGGAATCTCGAACTCGGCGCCCTCGCCGTCCGCCGTATCACCTACGGTGATATCAAAGGTATACGCGCCCTGCAAGTCGTCGTAGGGCGTATCCACCAGCACTTGGTAGGACGCCGCGTGCAGGCTCTGGGTAAAGCGCACGACTTTCTTGTACAAATAGGGGTTTTGGGGCGCCGACATCGTCAGCGGCGTGGGTTTGCCGCCCGCAAAGGTGATTTCGTACTGCGCCGAATAGTCGGTGGGGTTGAAGAGATACCCGTCGCCGTCCCCCGCCACGCTCACTTGATAGGTGCCGTCGGGAAGACTCAACGCAATGCGGTTCTGCGAGGTGGAATGCGTGGAGATCACGGTATCGCCCGACTCCACTTTGACCTTGTAGCCCGAACAATTCTCCACCTTGTCCCAGGTGAGATATATCGTACCGTCCGCCACCGTTTCGGTCAATCCCGACGGAACGCCCGAGGCGATGAGGGGAAACGCCAATACGTTGGAAGAAGGGCTATCCGCATAGACTTCGCCGTCCGCGATGGCGACGACCGATAGGCGGGTATTGCGCACGTTGATATAGGGGGAATAAAAATAGCGGTAGGAAGAGCCGCTCACCTCGCGCGAAGAAGCGTTGTCGGCGGCGATTCGACCCACCCTCACGCCGTTTTGATAGACGTCGTAGGCAAGGGCGTGCGAGACCATCGGCCAAGTGACGCGGTGCGTGGCAATGTCGAAGGCGATATCGGGCGCGGACAAGGCGGGCGCTTTGATTTTGCCCCCCGAAGCCTCTACCCGATAGGTGGCGGAGCGGGCGCTGTCGTGGTATTGCGCCCCGCCCACGGCCTGCACCTGCACGGTGAACGCCCCCGTATCGGCGATGGACAGCGCGTATTGCGTCTCTTGTCCCACCGTAGCGACGACGTTGCCGTTGAGATAGATGCGATATCCCGTGGCGTTGACCACGTAACTCCAGCGAAGTATGCCCTCGCCGTTGACTTCGATGACGGTGGGCGTGGTAAGGGTGGCGCGATTATCCACCACGGGTTTGTAGACGAGGGGCTCGCAAAACTCCGAATCGAGGTACCGTTTCGCGTTGCCCACGGCCGCCACGCGGAAAGTGGCCTGCCCTTTGGCGGCGTAGGCGTAGTGATTGGACTTGACTCGCGCGACCTCGGCGCCGTCCACTTCCACGATATATTCCTCGGCTCCTTCGACCGCTTCCCACGACAAAACGCCGTCCTCGTACGCAAGCCCCGAGGGCGCGGACAAAGCGACGGGCTTGCACGCGGCAAGCACGACCGACAGGACGACGGTCAGTAGAACTATGGCAATCGCGGAAAACTTTTTCATACACTCCCACAAGCGCGTGCGCCGACGCGCAACACTACGCTGAGTATAGCATATCACACAATTATCTTCCGCGCAAGGGGGTACGCGAAAATAAATGATACCAATCCTTCCCACCGCCACCGAATAAGTCCCTTCGTCAACAAAACGAACCGCGATCGGCACCGAAGCAATGGGCAAAACAAAGTACAAAAATATGGGCAAGCAATGGGCAAAACAAAGTGAAAAACGATGTGAAATTGTGCGTGAAATTGTGCGTGAAATTGTGCGTGAAATTGTGCGTGAAATTGTGCGTGAAATTGTGCGTGAAAACAAATATTTGTAATTACATAGTAATTACAATTTTTCAAATGGAAACGGAGAACGCGTGCCGCGCGCTACTCCTCTGCCAACGCGGAGAAGACGTCGCCCAACGATTCGTGCAATACGAGCCGCGCGTAGCCGTCGTACGGGGTGGACGTGCGATTAACGAGCACCAAACTGTCCCCTTGGTAGTATTGCAAAAAGCCCGCCGCGGGATAGACCACCAGGGACGTACCGCATACCAACAGCAAGTCCGCTTCCTCGATGGCGCGGATGGCGCCGTCCACCACCGCGTCGTCCAAACTCTCCTCGTACAAGACCACGTCGGGGCGTATCATGCCCCCGCACGAGCAATAGGGCACGCCGTCCGTTTCCAATATATACGAAACGTCGTACTCCCGATGGCAACGCATACAATAGTTGCGCGCGGTGCTGCCGTGCAATTTATACAGCCGCTTGGTGCCCGCCTTCTCGTGCAAGTCGTCGATATTTTGGGTGATGCAGGCGAGCAATTTGCCCTCTTCTTCCCATCGGGCGACCACCTTGTGCGTCACGTTCGGTTGGACGTTTTGGGGCAGCATCTTGGCGCGGTAGAAGCGATAGAACTCGTCGGGGTGCGTCAAAAGGAAACTGTGGGAGATGATGGTCTCGGGCGGATATTTGTACTGCTGACGGTACAAGCCGTCCTGCGAACGGAAGTCGGGAATGCCGCTCTCGGTCGATACGCCCGCACCGCCGAAGAACACGATCTTGCGCGCTTTTTTGACGAGGGATTTGAGTTCGTTCAATTTCGCATTATCCATAGTTACCTCCCGATTTTTGCGGTTTCTCGCCCTATTGTACCTAAAAACGGCGATTTCTTGCTATATTGTACCATACAAACCGCGGTTCCTTGCGGTTTCATACGCTGTCGCACCGGCGTTTTTTGCTTAGTTGTACCGGTGTTTTTTACTTAGTCGTACCAACGTTTCTTGCGTTGTCGTACCGTAAAAACCGCGATTTCTTGCTATATTGTACCATACAAACCGTTGTTTTGCACCCCAAAAAGCGAAAATTCGCGAGAAATGCGCCAAGGGCTTGCAATACACTCTTTGATTTTGATATAATAAGGCTACGATATTTCGGTAAGGAGCGCGTTATGAACGAATTGCAACGAAGCATTCTCGACCTCATCAAACAAAACGGCCGCTTGTCGGTCGATATGATCGCAACCACTTTGGGGAAGACCGCAGAGGAAGTGCAACGCGAGATGGATATACTCACGCAAAAAGGCGCCCTCGTGACCTACTCGGTGGTGTTGGACGACCAAAACTCGGACAGCGGCGAAGTGGAAGCCTGGATAGAACTGAAGGTGACGCCCCAACGCACGCAAGGCTACGACAGCCTGGCGCAACAGATCGCCGCCTATCCGCAGGTGAAAGACCTGTACCTCATGAGCGGCTCGTACGACCTCGCCGTGACCGTCAAGGGCAATAATCTGCACGAGGTGAGCAACTTCGTACACGAGAAGTTGGCCGTGATGGACAACGTGATCTCGACGACCACGCACTTCATTTTGAAGTGCTACAAAGTGATGGGCGTCAACTTGGTGGACGGCAAGAAAGAAAACCGTCTGCCCTTTACCGAATAGGCGGCGTTTCGGCGGGACAGCCCGCGTTTTTGGATAGTCCATATACTATGTATATGGAATTTGGTCGGATAGACAAATAATGGATTATCGGAAATACCTCAACGACATAGCCCTCGACATCAAACCGAGCGGTATCAGAAAGTATTTCGACGTGCTGTCGAGTATGCCCAACGCCATTTCTTTGGGTGTGGGCGAGCCCGACTTCGATACGCCCTACGACGTGGCGGCGGCGGGTGTGCGCTCGATAAACGAGGGGCGCACGCACTACACGTCCAACGCAGGACTACCCAAGTTGCGCGAAGCCATCGCCAAGTATATGGCCGCGCGATTCGACCTACCGTACACCCAAGACGAGATCATCGTGACGGTGGGTGCGAGCGAAGGCATAGACCTCGCCCTACGCGCCATCGTCAACCCCGACGACGAGGTGCTGGTGCCCGAGCCGAGCTTCGTGGCGTACAGCCCCTTGGTGCGCTTGGCAGGGGGCAAGGCCGTGCCCGTGGACTGCAAAGAGGAAGACTTGTTCAAGTTGACCAAAGCCGCCCTCGAAGCGGCCATAACGGACAAAACCAAGGCCTTGGTGCTACCCTTCCCCAACAACCCGACGGGGGGCATAATGACCGAAGAAGACCTCGAAGAAGTGGCCGAAACGGCGAAACGATATGACTTATTAGTCATATCGGATGAGATTTACGCCGAATTGACCTACGGGGGGAAACATTGCAGCATAGCGACCTTGCCCGATATGTGGGAGAGGACCATCCTTTTGAACGGCTTTAGTAAATCCTTTGCCATGACGGGGTGGCGGCTGGGCTATCTGTGCGCGCCGAAGCCCCTACGGGACGTGATGCTGAAGATACACCAATACAGCCTGATGTGCGCGCCGACCGCCTCGCAGTACGCGGGTTTGGAAGCCCTGCAATCGGGCCTCGAGGACGACTTCGCCTCGGTGGAACGGATGCGCAAGGAGTACGACGTAAGGAGAAAGTACCTCGTGGCCGGACTGAACGCCATGGGGCTGACCTGTTTCGAGCCGAAAGGCGCGTTCTACGCCTTCCCCAACGTGTCCGTAACGGGTATGGACGCGGAGACCTTCGTGGAGACCTTACTCAAAGAACAAAGCCTGGCGGTGATCCCCGGCTCGGCGTTCGGCAGTTGCGGCGTGAACAACGTGCGAATAAGCTATGCTTATTCGATGGAGCAGATACGAGAGGCTCTAAGACGACTGAAACTCTTTGTAGAGGCGCACCGCGTTTAGTTTAGCCGCGAAAAAAATCGAACCGAAAAACCGACGAAAAAACAAATCGGACGGCACGACAAATCCCCTACCCGACGGCAAGAAACGGGGACTGCTTACCGCTCGCAAAGGCGCGCCGTGTTTAGCCAATAGGCAATAGAATGGCTCACCCAAAGAGAGCGAAAACGAGCGAAACGAAAAGCGAAATGACAAATCGAGCGGCACGCCCATAAGGACGTGAGCGCGGACGACGGACGAAAAAAGAGAGGGACGACGCCCCTCTATTTTTTTGTATATTCATTGCATAAATTGAATTTTATACATTGTATATGCAAAATACCGTTAAAAAATCAAGGGGTTTTACACGGTTTTCGAGCGTTTTTGGGCATTTTTTTGCGATTTTTACGCGTTTATGCACGGTTTTTCGCTTCAGCGCGAGGCGCGAAGCGACGGCGAAATCCAAGGCATGGCCTTGGGAGAAATCCGCTCGAACCACGAGCGGGTGAAATCCGACATTCGTCGGGATATGGACAATTATTGATGTCAGAAGTTGGAGATATCAGTCTTTCTTTTGCTTGGTGGGGTTGAGCCCGAAGTAGCGTAAGTAGGAATTGTGACAGTAGCGGGGAACGATGGGACGCTCGCTCTTCATCGCGCCGTCGAAGTCGTAACGACCGTTGACTTTCCACGCGCCGAGAATGCCGATCTTGATGGCGGAGCGAGGGCAAAGGAAGGAACAGCGCATACAGCCGAGGCAATGGTTGCCGAACTTGAATTTGCCGTTGACTTTGGTAATATTATGCGTAGGACAAGCGTTGACGCACTTCATACAATCCACGCACTTGTTCTTGTCCACCCGAAAGCCCTTGCCGATGAGGGGCATGGCGGGATGCTCAATGCGGACGAAGGAACAGACCAAGCGCGCCTTGACGGGAACGTCCATCGGGCGAACGCCCTCCTCGGCAACGAGGGCCGCGTCGTCCACTACCTTGCGAAGCAGCGTCTCGCGCATGAGGGCGACCATATCGTCCGAATGGCGGAAGATGATGTTGTAGGGCATGACGTAGTGAAACTCCGCGCCGAAACGATAGCCCTTGGCGCGAAGGGTGCGAACGATGCGAAGGCTCGAAGCGTTATTGACGCGCAAAGGCTCGCCGCTCGACTTGACGATGAAGCAATAGCGGCCCTCGCCCGCGGGCAAGGATCGGACGAAGCGCTCCACGATGACGGGCGCGTTAAAGCCGTGAACGGGATAGGCCACGCACAGCATATCGGCGTCCACCGTCGGGGCTTCGCCCGCCTCTTCGATGGGCAGGAGCGTGGACGAAACGCCGTGGCCCCGCAAGGCTTCGGTAAGCGCGGTAAGCGCCCGCTTGGTGTGACCGGTGGCCGAAAAGTAGTAGGCGACGAGGGTGCGCATATCAAACGTCCTCCCGAACGCAGGCAACGCCCTCTTCGTCGTAATAGTAGAGATTGTTCTCGTCTTCGTCGTGGCTGTCGTACCACACCTGACGATAGAAGGGATTGGCGCGGGAGAGTCGGTCGAAGTTCCAACGGTTCTCCACGATGCAATCGGGGCACCAATGCCCCGCCTTGAGCACGGTGTAAGGGGAAGCGCGGAAGGTGTGCCCCTCGGCGCAACGCCAGGTGACCTTTTGGTAGCCGTCGCCCGCGACGTAATCGTCGTCAAGGCAGATGCCACCGCGGAAAGAAGCGGCCGAAGCGAGGTCGTCGAAGTCCACCTCGGCGATGGACTTAGCCTCGTCGTAGCCGTGCGAAAGCAGGTGCGACGAAGCGTAGGCCTCGTCGAGTTGGGCTTGGTAGTCGTAGCCCTCGATTTGATTCTTGCTCCAAACGGGGAAATTCGACCAATCGTCGCCGAGGGCCTCCCACTCTTTGCGCCCGCCGAAAAAGGCGTGCGTGCGGCCTTGATTGCCTTCCTCTACCCAACGGGTGGGGGAATTGGCGTCACGAAGCAAGCGCTTGAATACCAAACTGCGAATGACGGCGGGCGGTACGATCTTGCCGAGGGCGAAATAGCGGTTTTTGCGAAGGACGTCCCGCCAAAAATCGTCGAAGGACTTGCTCCGGAAATGGAACATATCCTCTAAGACGCCGCTATCCGAAAACCACATACAATGGAAGTTGCGGGTGGCGTGCCAGTTGGGGCTTAGAAACTGCTCGGTGCCGCCGCCTATCATCGCAAAACCCGCGTTGAAGGTGTCGTAACCCGTGGTGCGGTAGAGAGCGCCGCCGCCCAAGTTGTAGACGCGCCGCCAAAAATCGGGGACTTCGCCCGCTATATCCCGCGCGAAAATATTGCGCAATAATACGCCGCTATCGGTATCCGTGGCCCACTCGATGGGCACGTTGAAAGGGGTGTGGAACATAAGCCCGTCCGAAATGTTGGACATGAGGAGTTTGTCGTAGAGCATACCAGTTTGACGAATGACCGCCCACGCGGCAACACCGCTATCCAAGACCGTGCGCTCGCCGATGAGTTTGCCCAACCCGTAACTGTCGTAGGCGCTGGGAAGAAGGGGATCGCCTACCCTGCCCCACGGATGCAAATAGTTGCGATGGCCGTAGATGGCGACCGTGGAAATGTGTATGAACTTGGGCTGCGGCACGCAGGACTCCACCGCGCGCACCATATTGGCGGCCCCTTCGACATTGGCGTCGCGCGCCAAGTCGGGACGGCGGTCGGCCATAGGGGGAATGACGGCGGCCATATTGAGGACGTAATCCGCGCCCGCGACCAACCGAGAGCAGTCGGCAAAAGATTTGAGGTTGCCAAAGAAAATCTCCACTCTATCCCCGTAAAGGCGAGACCAGCGGCGACCGAGGCGCCGCTCGCGCTTTTCATCCAAAAACAACAAGCGCAAACGAACGCAAGGTAAAGTCATTACCTCACGCACGACGGCTTGTCCCATATTGCCCGAAGCGCCGGACATAGCGATCAAGTAGGATCTCATTGGTGTACTCCTAAGATAGATTAGTGATATTATAAGGGATTGTAAAATAAATTGCAAGTAGTTTTTGTAAAGTGAATTGCACGCTGTGCGTGCGTGAATTGCGCATAGCGCGTGAATTGAAGGCTTGCGCCTTCGTGAATTGCACCTACGGTGCGTTGTGGATAAGATAGACGAAAAAGCCCCCCTACGTAGGAGGGCTTTTGTGTGCAAAAGGCAAAATGCCGAAACGTCTATCAAGCGTTCTTCTTGGCAAGACGCGCTTCTTTTTTGGCCGACTGAATGGACAGGAAGTCGGGGGCTTCGCCGTGCTTGACGAAGAGCATCATGACCGCGCCCAACGCCACGCAACAGGCCGAGAAGATGAAGAGGGCCTTGCTGCCGCCGATGTAGTCCATCACCAAGCCGCCAAGGATGGGGCCGACCGTCTGCGCGGACATCGTGGCGATGTAGTAGATGCCCGTGAAGCGACCGATATCCTCGGGAGAGGAAACTTCCAAGACCATAGGCAAGGTGTTGACGTTGGCGAAAATGAGGCCGAAGCCCGAAACCATGTAGCACACCATGAAGATGATGGTGGCCGCGTCCGAAGCCTTGTTGACGCAGATGGCGACCAAGAGATAACTGATGACGGCCAAAGCGAAACCGAAGATGATAGACCAACGGCGGCCTATCTTGCGCCCCATAATGCCGACGGGAATGAAGCCGATGGCCGCGACGACCAAGGACGCGCCCGAAACGATGGAAGCGATGCCCGTGGAAACGCCCAAGATCTTGACGCAATAGATGGGCATATTGTTGGCGATGCTGTAGTAGCCGATGAACCACATGAAGATGGAGCCGAGAATGAGCAGGAAACTGGTCATTTTCTTCTTGCCGTAGGACTTGAACATATTGACCTTGGGCGCCTTCTTGGCGGCCTTGTCCTCCGCCTCTTCCTTTTCCTCGTAGACGGGTAAGCCGTACTCCTTGCAAATCTTGTTGCACTCCTCTACCATCTTGCGCTCGCGGACCAGCATAATAAACAGGAACAAGACGAGCGCCAACGACGCCGCCATGGTGCCGAAGATGATCCAATACTGCGTGGCAAGCGGTATCTTCTCGGCGAACATAAAGGTGATGGTGTAGATGAGGAAACCGATGCCGCCGCCCACGCCGCCGATGAGGTTGATCATGGCGTTGCCGGGGGAACGCAAGGGAGAAGGCGTGACGTCGGGCATCAGGCTGACCGCGGGGGTACGAATGACCGTCTGCGCCAAAATGATGAGGATAAGCGCGATGAGGAAGAAGGCGAAGAAGCCCCAATTGACCTCTTTGTTGACGGCGGCGGACACGAAGTCGTTGGCCGTGTCGTCCACGTATTGGGCGTAGGCCTTGGCCGTCTCGTTGAGGGCGTTGTACTCCGCCTCGGTGAGCTCGACGGCTTCCTCTTTGGAAGCGACGGAGAACTGGCCGTCCGAGTAGGTGACGGCGCGACGGGTGTAGGCGGCCGAGCCGATGACGCCCATCACTTTGCCGTTGGAGATCTGCGGATTGTAGAGATTGCTGTAAAACTCGCGGGTATCTGTGGGATGCTCCTCTTTGAGTTTTTCAAAATCCGACTTGCCGATATGCGCGTAGTTGCCGCCCTCGGCCTCGTCGTACCAAGATTCCAAAAGCGCCTTGCGGGTGATTTTGCCCTCGCCCTCGGGATTGGCGATCTCGATGGACGAATCCTCGATTTGGAAGTAGGCCTGGTATTGGGTGCGGATCGCGTTGGAATCGGTGAGTTGGCGCGCGACCGAGATGGGTACCAAGATCATGGCCACGATGGTGATGACCGTGCCGATGACGATGAAGGGGGTGCGACGACCGAACTTCCGTCCCAACTTGGTCTTGCCCGACCGGTCGCTGATGCCGCCGAAGATGGGCAATAAGACCATACACATGGCCGAAGCGATGCCCACGATGACGTTGCGAATGGTGTTGCTGAAACCGAACGCCTGCTCCAAAAGAAGGGGCACGACGAAGTTGTAAACCGTCCAGAAAATCATGACGACGGCAAAACCCAAACCGACCTTGAGCGTCTGGGGATAGTTGAGTTTGAGGTCCCTGCAATCTTTGACGGCAGGCGCCTCTTGCGGCGTCTCGGCAGGGGCCGCTTGCACTTCGGCGTCCTGAGACGTCTCGTTTACCTTGGTTTCTTCGTCCATAGCGTTCTCCTTTGAAAGAAATATATTTTTAGGAAAAAATCCTTTTTTATTGTACCCCACAAAATGCCGCTTGTCAATATGCAAAAAAGCGCGAAAGGGCTACTTCTCGCGCATTTTTGCATCATTTTTGCGATAATCGGCTCGTGCGGACGCGCGTAGACGCGTCGAAAATACGCCCTATACGCCCTACGCTTCCATAAGCGCGGTGCGCAGATCGGCGTAGAGGGCGGCGCGGTCGCTATCCGAAACCGCGCGGTCGAAGGTGACGGAAGCGGGCGTACCCGATAGAACGAGCACGCGGGAAGACAGCGCGACGGCTTCCTCGGGGTCGTGCGTGACCAATACCGTAGTGACCGACCGCTCGCGCCAAAGGGAAAGAAACACGTCGTAAAGGCGGGTGCGCAAGGAAAGATCCAGCCCCTTGAAGGGTTCGTCCATCAAGAGCAAGTCGGAGGGATAGGCGAACGCGCGCGCCATGGAAACGCGCTGGGCCATACCGCCCGACAAAGACGAGGGATGGGCCTCAAATTCGTCCGCAAGGTCGACCGCCGTAAGCCAACGCACGGCCTCGGCGCGGTCGATACCGGGAATGACCGTGAGATTGCGCAACACAGAAAGGGAGGGAATGAGGCGCGGCTCCTGAAACATACAGGACACCTTGCGGCCGGGGACGCCGCCCGACGTGGGGGCAACGAGCCCCGACAATAGTTTGATAAGCGTGCTCTTGCCTACGCCCGAGGGGCCGAGAACGGCCGTGATGGCGCCCTCCGCCAAAGTGAGAGAAAAGTCCTCGAAAACGGGCTTGGCCGCATAGCCGAAGGAAACGCGTTCAAGTTGCATAGTGATACCTCCTCTTGACAAGCCGCTCGCACAGTTTGAGCAAGGCCTCGACCGCGACGGACAGCAGTACCGCCACCAAGAGCCAGGCGAACAAGAGCGCCGAGCCGTCCAAGAGGTCGGAAGCGGCGATGGTCATGTGCACGCCCACCGAGCCCAACGTGTGCGCCAATATCTCGGCCGATACGGTGGCCTTGATGTTGAGAGCGAACGCCGTGGAACACGCCGAAAAAATCATAGGCAAGGCGTGCGGCAGGTAGATATGGCGAATGCGCGCCCCTTTGGGCATACGATAGACGTCCGCCATCTCGAGAAGGGCGCGGGGCGCGGTGGCGACCGCGTCGGCAATGGTGGTGTAGATGATGGGGAATACCATCAAAAAACCGATGCATACGGGAGTGTAGGCGGCGCGAAGCCATACCAAGACGATGAGCGTCAAGCCCATGGTGGGCGCGGCGCGGAAAAAGGCGACGATGGGCTTGAAAAAACTGCGCACCAAAGGGAAGACGCCGCCCAACACGCCGACGACCGCCCCCGCCGCAAAGGCGATGGCAAAGCCTATGAAACAGCGAAGGAGCGTCGCGCCCGTGTGAACGTAGAAGTCCTTAGTAGCCCACAACTTGCCGAACGCCACGATGACGGCGGAAAAGCGCGGCAGCATATACTCCTTGTGCACGCATACCGCCACAATCTCCCACGCGGCGAGGAACAAAGCAATCGCCGCGAGGGCCAAAAGCGTGCCCCCGTGGCGACGGAAAAAGTGCGCTATGCGCGTTTTGGATAGGGACGTACCCTCTTTATTTGGTGCCGTAGAAGATGGCGTCATAGTCGCGGTCGGCCAAAGAAGGCACCAAAACCGACACGAGGCGATTGACGTCGTCCTTGGCCTCGGCGGCGGACTTGTAACCCTGCGCGGTGCGCAGGTAGCATTGTTTGATGATGGCGCCTTTGAGGGAATTGTCCCCGCGGGACTCCATATAGGCACCCATCTCCTCGGCGTTGGCAGAGGAAGCGTTGAGGTAGTCGATGGAGGCTTTGAGGGCGGTCTCGAAGGCCGCGACGGTGGCGGCGTCCGCGGCAACCGATTTCTTGACGAAGACGGAGGCCTGCGGATAGGCAAGCGTGGTAAGCGACTGCCATACCTCGGAGACGCTGCCTAAGATGCGGTAGTTGGTGACGCCGTTCTTGGCAAGCAGCGCCTTGGTGCCAGTGACGGCCGGCTCACCCAGCACAGCGCAGTCGATGGTGCCCGAAATGAGGTCGTTTTGAATGACCTGGGCCGTCTGCGCCTCGGCCACGGTGGCGGTGACTTCGGCAAGCCCCAAGAGGTATTTGAGACTCTTGTCGGGGACTTGGTTGGAGCCGATGGAAGAAATGGAATGACCGCCGAACTGCGCGAGGAACGCGGTAGCGGACTCGCTGTCCTCCAAAGTCTTGTACGCGTCGTTGGTGGTGACCAAGTAGAGGTTGCCCCAACTGGTGACGCCCAAGAGATAATAGGCGTCCGTGTTGACGCTCTGCATCACGCCCGCATTGGTGGGGGCGATGATAAAGTCGGCGTCACCGTTGGTCATAGAGGCCGCGACGTTGGCGGCGGCGATGACCGAATAGGTCATCTCGTGACCGTTGACCTTCGCGGCGTCCTTCATCATCTTGGCAAGCGCCAGAGCGGGCGCGCCGTCGGGCGCCATCACGGTGTAGGTCGCGGGCGTGGCGGCGGGTTGGTTGGAATCGGAGCCCGATTGCTGTTGGGTCCCTTGTTGATCGGCGGACGTGTTTTGGCCCGCGTTCGAGGTCGACTTTTGCTCGCAGGCTGCGAACGAAACGCAAAGCGCCAAGACGAGCAATAGAGAAACAATGGCGATAAACTTTTTCATGGTATATTCTCCTTTGAGTTTTCTACGCATAGTATATCACGCATAACAAATATAATTTGTTGCATACGCAACATTTCTTCTTTTTTTTGAATAATTATATATATGGTTTATGCGTGGCGAGCGGCGGTTTTTTGCACTATTTTTCGACACAAGGGGTGAATCGTTTGACTTTTGCGGCGAAAAAGCCGTATGCTTGAAGTGAGGTATAGAATGGAAAAACACATCAGTTTCGGCAACGGATATAAGACGAATTGGCAAAGCAAAATCGACGCCATCAAGGGCGTGGGCTTTGACGGTATTTTCTTTATCTTCGAATGCGACAGGAATTTTTACGAAGCCAATACGTACGCGATGAAGGTGGGGCTGAAAATCGAAAGTATGCACCTGCCTTTCGGCAATACCAACGACATTTGGCGCGAGGGAGAGGACGGCGAGTATTTCACCGACAGGCTCATCGCGGGTATCCACTACGCGGGCAGTATGGGCATCAAAAACGTGGTGGGGCATATCTCCAACTCCCCCAACCCGCCCGCCTATAACGACCTCGGGCTGAAACGCTTCGAGAAGGTGGTGGACGTGGCGAGAAAGCGCGGCGTGAAATTCTGCATGGAGAACACGAGAAGAAACGACTACCTCGACTGGTTTTTCCAAAACTTCAAGGACGCGGACGAGGTGGGCTTCTGCTTCGATATGGGGCACACCAACGCCTTTACGCACGATACGACCGACCCGAGGTGGCTGCCCTACCTCGACAAACTGGCGTGCGTGCATATGCACGACAACGACGGGACCGCGGATCAACACCTCTTGCCCTTCGACGGCAATATCAACTGGCAATATTTGATGCCCACCGTGTTCAAAGAACGGCGCGATATTCCCTTGACCTTGGAATTCACGGATACGGCGAGGACATTCCATCCCTATTGGTCGGAAAAGAGATTCCTCTTGGAAGCGATGGATAGGTTGACGGTGCTGGAACATTTGATAGACAAATAGGCTTGATAGACAAAAAGGCTTGCAGGGAGCAAGCCTTTTTGTCTGGTGAAGTTTTCGCTTCGCGAAAGTGAAGTTTGCTATGCAAGTGAAGTTCAAGGCTCAGCCTTGAGTGAAGTTTGCGCGAAGCGCAAGTTGCGGTAGGGATAGATGCCTGAGCCGCGCGGTGAATTGGCGGCTATGCCGCCGTGAATTGCGGGCTGTGCCCGCGTGAATTGAAGACTAATGCCTTCGTGAATTGCACCTCTCGGTGCGTTGCGGTAGGGATAGAGTCTGTCGTCGAGGGGAAAACGAGGAACGAGACGGGGCGGAGAGATAAGTCGCTGGGAAAAGTGATTGATTTTTGGACACGGCGGGTGTAGAATAGAGGGAGAAATCCGTGCGGAAGGCGCGGCGAAGTTTTGCCTGTGGCAAAGTGAAGTTTGCTATGCAAGTGAAGTTCAAGGCTCAACCTTGAGTGAAGTTTGCGCGAAGCGCAAGTTGTGGTAGGTATAGAACCTGTCGGAAGATGGGGAAACGGAATAGTGCCTCTACTCAGGGGATCCCTCGATAAACTCGGGATGACGTCTGTGCCTTTACTTAGGTATCTTTCCACTTCGATGCGCTTCGGGCAGGATGGCCTATTGCCCTTAGTCGCAACGGCTCTATGCTCTTTAGGTGCGACATACTACGCTGTCGGCTACCGAGTACGTAAAAACCGCGAGCAAAAGTGTGCCCGCGGTTTTTGTCGATACTTGTGGTACTATTGCAAACGCGCCCACATACGGGAAACGTTCTCGTATACGGAAGGCTCGAAGTCCTTCATGACGCCGCAACGATTGAGCGTCTCGGCAGAGGGGAACATGGTTTCGATGAACATCTCTTTCCAACCCGCTTGGGTGCCCTCGAACATCTCCTCGTCCGTGGTGTAGTCCTCGTAGAGTTGGTCGTAAGCCGCTTTGACGGGGCTGACGGCGCCCGCGTATTCGCTATTTTTGATGGCGACCTCTTTGCGGCAAAGGAAGGCGAGAAACTCCTGCGCGGCCGATACGTTCTTGGCGTACTTGGAAATGACGAAGGCGTCGATATAGACGTTGCCGCCCTCTTTGGGGACGACGTACCACAGGTTGCGGTTGCCCTCCTGCTCTTTGCCGGCGGCATCCTCGTAGTCGTTCATCACATAACCCGCGTCGCACGACCACATCAACGCAACGGTGGGCGCGGTGGACTTGCCGGCGGCCATATCGAACTTGGCGTCGTCGACGTCCCACTCGCCGCCATCCTGCTTGACGGCGGTCAACACCTCTTCGGCGGCGGATACGGTGGCGGGAGAAGCATCCTCGAAGATGGCTTGGACGCGCGCCTTTTGCGCCTCGCCGCTAAGCCCCGTCAACTCCTCGCGGGCGTTGTACAAACACGCCGAAACGTAGGCGTCGCGAATGGAGTCCTTGACCGAACGCTTGCCTCTGAACTCGGTGCCGTAGAGGGCTTCCCAACTGTCGATGACGCGGCCCGTCTTGGTGATGTCGTACACCAAGCCCAACGTGCCGTACATATAGGGAACGGCGTATTTGAGCTCGGGATCGAACTCCTTGGTGGTGGCGACGTATTCGGGACGGAACAAGCCCTCGGCCTCTACGTTGATGACGGTCTTGTCAAGAGGAATGAGCAAATCCTTCTTGATGAGGTATTCGACCATATAGTCGGAGGGGCACACCAAGTCAAAATCGGCCTTGCGCTGCTCTACCTCGCGCTGAATGTCCTCGACCGCCTCGAACTCCTCGGGAACGACCTTGACGCGTTTGCCCGTCTTCTCTTGATAGTAGGACTCGAACTCCTCGAAAATGTCGTAGTCCATGTACTCACCGGGCAAATAGATGATGAGTTTTTCGTCGCGGGGCACGTTGTTGCACCCGACGAAGACGGCCGCCACGGAGGCGAGCAAGGCGATGCATAATGCGATACCAATCAATCTTTTCATCTTTTCTACGATAGCGCCGTGTGATTTTGACCGAGGTCAGCGACGCTACTCCTCATTTATATCCGCGCCTGAACGCGTATATACCTATTATTATTTGCGCGCTTGCTTCTTCAAGCGCTTGTCTTTGACCACGTTGACTACGATGAGCACGCCCAAGACCAACGCGAAAATGATGGTGGACAAAGCGCGGATGTCGGGGTTGAGCTTGTGGCGAATGCCCGCGTAGACGTAGGTGGAAATGGTGTCTACCGAGGCACCGTTGATATTGGTGACGACAAAGTCGTCAAGGGACAGGGTAAAGGCCAACGCGAAGGCCGAAACCATGGCGCCCGCAAGCTGGGGCAACAGCACGGTGAAAAGGCTGCGCACCGCGCCCGCGCCTAAGTCCATGCTGGCCTCCAAGAGGTTGGGGTTGAGCTGTTTCAAACGGGGGCTCACCGTGAGAATGACGTAGGGGGTGGTGATGACGGTGTGCGCCACGATAAGCCAGCCCAAGCCGAAGTTGACGGGCAATTTGACGGTGTCCTGCATGAACAGCATCAAAAGGAAGAAACCCATGGCCGTGACGATCTCGGCGTTGACGACCGTGATCTGGGAAGCGGTGTCCACGGCGGTCTGCCACTTCTTGCGCATATAGTGAATGCCGACCGAGGCGGTGGTGCCGAGGAAGGTGGCGATAAGCGCGGAAACTACGCCGATGACGATGGTGTTTTTGGTGGCGGTCAACAATTTCTCGTCGTGGAAAAGATTGGCGTACTGGGAGAACGTGAACTCGCCGAACGCGTCGCCCACCGCGCGGGCGCCGCTGAAACTGTAGACGATAATCATAAGAAGCGGCAGGTAAATGGCCGCTAAAACGAGAATGAGAATGCCCCAACGAGCGATGGTCCACAAGGTGCTCTTCTTCATGCGGCTTTACCTCCTTTGGGCGCTTTGGCCGTGCGGCGGGTGAGGACGTTGGTGACAATCATCACCACCAGCACGATGACCAACAGGACGAACGACAGCGCCGAGCCTACGCCGTAGGAGCGCTGTGAGAACAGGCTGGCGATTTTGGCGCCGATGACTGTGGTGTTCATATCGCCCATGGTCTTGGTGATGGCGTAGGAACTGAATACGGGCATGAACACCATGCTGACGCCCGATACCACGCCCGGTATGGACAAGGGCAAGGTGACCTTAAAGAAGGTGCGCACGCTACCCGCGCCTAAGTCGGTGGACGCTTCGACGTAACTCTTGTCCATATTGGCCAAAACCGTGTAGATGGGCAGGAGCATATAGGGGAAGAAATCGTACACGATGCCGATGGTGGCCGCCCAAAAGCCTTTGCCTACGCCCAGCATCTCCAACAGCGACTTCAACGCGAAGATACGCAAAACGAAGTTGATCCACATGGGAATGATGAACAATAGGGACAAGACGGCGATCTTGTTGAAGGGCTTGGACGCCAATATGTACGCCACAGGATAGGCCAAAAGGACGCATATCGCCGTGGACAGCGCCGCGATGCCCACCGTCTGGAGAAGCTGCATAACGTTTTCCTTCTCGGTGAAGACGGCGCGGAAGTTGGCGAACGTGAAACTGCCGTCCGAAGATCGGAACGCGTAGACCAACACCAACACCAACGGCACGATGACGAATACCAACGTGACCGCGAGATAGGGGAACGCGAACGCCGTGGGGCGGAAAACCTTGTTCTTAGTCCTCTTCATCGCTGCTATCCTCTTGGGGGACGTAGGCCTCGACCGTGACCTTGGCGGGATCTACTTTGATGCCGACGCGGTCGTTCATATCCCACTCGTCCGACGTGTCGACGAAGAACTCCTCGCCCTCGTCCGTGACGACCTCGACCTGATAGTAGGTGCCCTTGTACACGCTCTGCGAGACGTTGGCGCCGATGACGCCGTCCGACTCATCGTCGGTGAGCTCCACCGCGTTGAAGGGAACGTAGACGACGACCTCGTCGCCTTTCTCGAAGCCCTCGGTGGGAATCTCCCAATCACCCTCGGCAAAACACACGGTCTCCTCGTCGTAGACGGTGCCGATAAAGCGGTTGATGGTGATGGCTTTCTTCATAATGTGAATGCTGTCCGGCTCGATCGTGAGGGATACGTACCCCCCCTTTGCGAACTCTTTTTGCGTTTGGACGGTGAACTCGTACTCGCCTGCCTGCACCTCTAACTCGTAGTAGGTGCCCTTGAAAACGACGGACAAAATCTCGCCGTCGAAGTGGCCGAGCCCGTGCCCCTCGCGAATGCCGATATCCTCGGGACGAATGATGACGTCCACCCGCTCGTTCTTCTCGAAGCCCTTGTCCACGCAAGGAAGCGTCTTGCCGAGGAAGCGAATGGAAAAATCCTTCTCCATAACGCCCGTAAGAATGTTGCTCTCCCCGATGAAGTCGGCGACAAAGGCGTTTTGGGGCTCGTCGTAGATCTTTTTGGGTTGGGCGACCTGCTGAATGACGCCGTCCGACATGACGACGACCACGTCGGACATCGTGAGCGCCTCCTCTTGGTCGTGCGTGACGAAGATGAAGGTGATGCCCAACTCCTCGTGCATCTTTTTGAGTTCTATCTGCATCTCCTTGCGCATTTTGAGGTCCAACGCGCCCAAAGGCTCGTCCAACAAAAGCACCTTGGGCTCGCATACCAAGGCGCGGGCGATGGCGACGCGCTGCTGCTGTCCACCCGAAAGGGAGTTGACGTCGCGGTGGCCGTAGTCTTCCAAGCCTACCAATTTGAGCGCCTTGTTGACCTTGCCGGCGATCTCGTCCTTGGTGTACTTGCGCGTGGCCGGCACCGTCTCGGTGACTTTGACCTTTTGGGCGACGCCGTTCTCCACCACTTTCTTGGTGACGGTGCGCGTTTTGGGGGGCCGAGAGGGATCGGAAATGCGCTTGAGTTTGAGACCGAACGCGATGTTTTTGAACACGTTGAGGTGGGGGAACAAGGCGTACTTCTGGAACACCGTGTTGACGGGGCGCTTGTGCGGGGGAATGGCCGACATGGGCACGCCGCCGATGTAGATCTCGCCCGAAGTGGGCGTCTCGAAGCCGGCGATCATGCGGAGAAGCGTGGTCTTGCCGCAACCCGAAGGCCCGAGAAGAGTGACGAATTGACCGCGGCGAATGGACAAAGACAGGTCTTTGACCACGGCTTTGCCGTCGAACGACTTGGAAACGTTCTTCAGTTCGATGATTTTTTCAAACTCGTTGGTTTTGTCATTGGCAGCCATAGTGTTCTCCTTAGAAATTGCTGGGCGTAGCCACCCAAATGATCTTGCAATCCTTGGCACCCACGTTGACGATGCGGTGCGCCTTGTCGCCCGAAAGGTAGAACGCGTCCCCTTTCTTGGCCTTGTAGGTGTAGTCGCCTACCGTAATCATGATCTTGCCGTCCAAAACGTAGCCGAACTCCTCGCCCTCGAAGGGATAGCGAACGTCCGAGGAACCGTTGACGGGCAAGGTGAGAATGATGGGCTCCATCTGGTTCTTTTGACTGTTGGGAATGAGCCAGGTGATGGCGCCGTCGCCGTTGGTGGACTCGAAGAAGTCGGCCTTGTCGAAGACCACCTTCTCCTCTTTCTGCTCGGCGAAAAACTGCTGAAGGCTGACGCCAAGGACGTTGAGAATGTCGATGAGGGTGGCGATGGAGGGACTGCTGACGTCATTCTCCAACTGGGAAATGTAGCCCTTGGTCAACTCGCAACGAGAGGCCAGCTCCTCTTGTGTGAGCCCGCGCTGTAAGCGGTATTCGCGAATTTTGGGACCGATATCCATACGCACTCCTCGACGGCGGCTGCCGAGAAGGCAAGACGCGCCTGACTTTTCGCGGTGCGGTAGACGCACACGCGACGGGGTAAAACTCCCCTAACTTGTATAAGATAGATTATAGGGGGCAAGATTAGCATTGTCAATATTTTTTATTAAAAATACTAAACTCGCAAAATGTTTAGAATAGGTAAACTTTTTGTTATATATAAAAGTAATGGCGAAATGAGACTGCGCGCGCGTGAATGCACGCCGACGTGAGTGAAATCCAATGCGGTGCATTGGGAGAAATCCGTGCCGAAGCACGGGTAAAATCCGCTCTACCCGCGAGCGGGAGAAATCAGACATTCGTCGGGTTTTGGTCGTGATATATGCCTGTCGGCGGGAGAGAACCGAAAATGGTGGCTCTACTTCGGGGATATTTCGAGTTCGACGCTATGCGCCTACCCTCAATATGGTCTACTGCCCTTTTGGCGCAACGAGCGGAGGTGCGAGATACAGCGACAGATGCATAGCACGTCAGCCAAGGCGTGCGTTGAGGTATAAAGGAGAGAAAGGGGGGAATAATAAAAGGGAAAACAAAACAAAAAAAAGGAGAGGATTATGAGCGAACAGACAATCAACGGCAAACAAAACGTAGGCAGCGGAAATTGCAACGAGAACGTGAAAAGCAATCGTTGCAACGAGCAAACGAAAGGCGGGAATTGCGCGGACTGTAACACGGGCTATAAGGACCAATTCGGCAACAACGTGTCGGTAAAAGCCGAAAAAGTGCTGTTGCACGATATGGTGAAGACCGCCGTGATGGGCGTGCAAGCCATCGACGTAGTGGAAGAATATATCTATAATCAGGAGTTCAAACACTTCGTCGTGCATCAAAAAGACCAATACAAGCGATACAGCAGCAAAATCAACGACTATATGCGTGAACACGGCATAGAGGAAGACTTCTACGGCTCGGTGGAACAAGCCATCAATAAGGGTATGCTCAAAATGGGCGCGATGGGCACCAACTCGGACAGCCGCGTGGCCGAACAGTTGATAAAAGGGAGCAATATGGGGTTGGATACCCTCTCGAAGAATATCAATAATCCCAAAGGGATCTCGGTGGATTTGATGAATATTGCCAAAGACTTCGTGACCTTTATGGGGGACAGCCTGCAAGAATTGAGGAAATGGCTGTAAAGTGCGCCTAAGGCGCGCGAGCGCGCAAGGCGCGGTGAAGTTTTCGCTACGCGAAAGTGAAGTTGCTTCGCAGTGAAGTTCAAGGCATAGGCCTTGAGTGAAGTTCGCCTACGGCGAGTTGTGGTAGAGATAGATAGAAAAATTACAACATCGTTTCGGTGGATTTGATGAATATTGCCAAAGACTTCGTGACCTTTATGGGGGACAGCCTGCAAGAATTGAGGAAATGGCTGTAAAGTGCGCCTAAGGCGCGCGAGCGCGCAAG